>CAXTSK010000065.1:0-3725 GCA_964246655.1 uncultured Pyrinomonadaceae bacterium | reverse complement strand
CCCCTGCACCGCCCACGCGCGCTCTCGGACGCTCGCCGCGACGAGGTTCGGCTAACGCTTGGTGACGGTGTTGCTGCCCGAGTTCGTCACCCAGATGTTCGAGCCCGCCGCGGCCACGCCGATGGGGCTCCGGCCGACCGAGAGCGAGCCGAGGTTCGCGCCGTCCATCGTGCTCAGTTTCGTCACGCTGTCGCCGCCGTTGTTGACGACGTAGATGACGCCACCGCTGTGGATGGCCGAGACGGGGCCGTCGCCGACCGCGTACGTGCCTTGCAGCGTCCCGTCCGTGCCGAGTCTCATTACGTTGTTGCTGCCGAAGTTGGCGACCCACAGGCTGGCCCCGTCGAAGGCGATGCCGAACGGGCCGTCGCCGACCTTGAAGGTGGCGACCGTCAAGCCGTTCGACTCGCGCAGCTTCGTCACCGTGTCGCTGTTGTTGTTCGTGACGTAGACGAATGCCCCGTCAGTCGCCAACCCCAGGGGGCGCGTGCCCACCTCATAGGTGCCGAGCGTCAGGCCGTCCGAGGCGCGGAGCTTCGTCACCGTGTTCGAGTTCCGGTTCGCCACCCAGACGTTGCCGCCGGCCGCGAGCAGCCCGCCCGGCCCTTCGCCGACGGCGTAGGTGCCGAGGATCGCGCCCGACGAAGTGTCGAGCCTCATCACGTCGTCGCTGAGGTAGTTCGCGACCCAGACCGACACGCCGTCGAAGGCCACGGCGACGGGCCGACGGCCGACCGGGTAAGTGCCGACGACCGCCCCCTCCGCGGACAGCTTGGTGATGGTGTTGCCGAACTGGTTCGCCACAAAGACGCTCATCCCGTCGGTGGCCACGCCTTCCGGCCCCTGGCCGACGGCGAAGGCGGCCGCGGCTTTCTGCGCCGTCGTCGTCTCCGCTGTCGTCTGTGCTCGGGCCGTCACGGCCGCCACCATCGTCGCCAGCGCGGCGACAAGCGTAATCAAAAGGTGCTTCCTCATCTGTCGTCTCCTCCTCTCCCGGCCGCGGGGGCCGTCGGCCAGTCAACGAGGCCGATCTCCTTCACGATTTTGTTGGGTGCGAGCGAGCCGGGGCAGCCCGCCCAGAGCGTCAGCGGCTCGTTGCCCCAACGCAGCATCCCGATGTGATTCGACTTGACGGCGTCGCGCTCCGGGTCGCGGTCGATGAAGCCGAGCTTGCGGCGCAAAAGCTCCAGGTCCTTCGGGTCGCCGGTCAGGAACTGCCAGCCCGGCCCGACCTTGTAAGCCTTCGCGTAGCGTTTGAGCGTCTCCGGTGTGTCCTCCTCGGGCTTCAGCGTGATCGAGTACATGAAGATGTCTTTGCCCACCCGGTCGCCGAGTAGCTTCTGCACCTTCACGAGGTTGGCCGTCGTGCCGGGGCAGATGCCCTCGCACTTCACGTACATGAAGTTGATGAGGACGATCTTGTCCTTGACGAGGTCGTCGTAGAACCTGACCTTCTTGCCCTCGTGCGTGGTGAGCACGACGTTCGGGAAGCTGCGGTCGGCCAACTTCTCGCGCGGCGTCCTCACGCGCTTCTTCTCGCCGCCGGACTCCGCGCGCCCGCCAGGCGCGAGCGCGAGGCCAACCAGCAGCAAGGCGAGCAGGGCGACGCCGACGAGCCCCGTGAGCCTTCTTCGTAACATGCTTCTCATGGTTCAGCCTCTCCTTCTACGGGTTCGTCCTGTTGTCGCCGTCGCCTTCGACGATCTCCCACATGAGCATCATCGCGTGATCCTCGTGGACGACGTTGTGGCAGTGGAACGGATACTTGCCGGTGAAGTCGCGGAAGCGGAAGAACGCCTTCGTCTGCATGTTGTGCTCAAGGCGGATAACGTCCTTGCGCCCGTTCAGGACGAGCCCCGTGGAGGCGGGCGGCGCGCCGTTGACGGAGAGGAACTGGAACTCCTCGAAGTGGATGTGCGCCGGGTGCTGCCAGCCGCCCGAGCTGTTGGTGACGACCCAGTGCTCGACCGAGTTCTTCTTCACGCGCGCACGCACCTCCTGACACTCCGGGTCCATTGAGCGGCCGTTGATCGTCCAGTTGCCGTTCGAGCGGTCGAAGTTGAAGTTGCGCGTGATGCGCGGAGCGGCCGTCTTGGAAGGCAGTCCGTAGAACTGGGTGATGGTCGCCGGGTCAACGCTATTGTCGGCGATGGGCGGCAGGTCAACGACGATCTTGAGGATCAGGTTGCCCTGCCCCGCGGCCAGAACCTTGCCCGTGGGGCCGCGCCCGTCCTGCTGCTCCAGACGGTTCTCGATGTAGAGGGTCTTGCCCGCGTACTTCGAGAAGTCGATGATGAGGTCGGCGCGCTCGGCCACCGCGATGCGAATGCTCTCGACCTCGACGGGGCGTTCGAGCAGGTTGCCGTCGGTCGAAATCTGGTGGAACTTGATGCGCTGGTTCAGGTTCGACTTGTCGGTGAAGAAGAACTGGTAGAAACGCGACGGGCCGGCGTCGAGCCAGCGGAAGCGGTAGCGCCGCGGGTGGACGTGCATCACGGGCTGCACCTTGCCGTTGACCAGGAAGCGGTCGCCGAGCACTCCGTCGAAGTTGAAGGTGTCGAAGGTGACCATGCCGTCCTCATCGTAGAGGTGGTCGCTGAAGAGCATCGGCACGTCGAAGTTGCTGTCGTCGCTTACGCCGTCGCCGAAACTGGGGAGGTGGAAGCCGGTCGTCTCGTCGCCGGTGTCGTAGTCGTTGAAGAGCAGGTACATGCCGGCTAAGCCTTTGTAGACGTTCTGCGAGGTGAAGTCGTGCATGTGGTCGTGATACCAGAGCGTGGACATCGCCTCCTGTATATCGCCGCCCGTGTCCTGATGCGTCGAGAGGACGCCCGCGAGCACGTTCGGATAGTGCTGGTCGTAGAACTTGCCGCGGCCGAAGTTGTCGCAAGGGTTGCCGTCCGACTCGGAGGGCGTGTGGCCGTTGTGCAGGTGCGTGGTGACGATGTTCTTGCCGAAGCCGCCGTTGTTGACCGGCAGGTTGTTGCGGTTGCGGACGAGGACGGGGCGACCGTAACGCTCGACGTAGAGCGGGCCGGGGACGAGCCCGTCAAAGCCCCAGAGCGGCTGTAGCGGAAGCTCCGGGTGCGTGATGACGTTCGTGAGCCGCTGTTCGACCTCGTAGAACTTGACGGGCGGGAACATGGTGAGCGCCTGGTGGTTGATGGTGCGGCCCTCGCCGCCGGTAGTGTTCGGAATGACGGTCGGCGCGGGATTCAGGACCGTGGTCGGCTGCTTGACCGTCATGCGCGCGAACGGCTGGATGAAGGGCGTCATCGGCGGGCTGCTCGGGCCACTGCCGCTGCCGCTGTCGAAGAGGCGGCCGGCGCTGCTGCGCGCGCGGACGCTCAGGCCCGACTTCGCGATGAGCAGCCCGGCGCCCGTCAGCAGTCCCATCTTGATTAAGTCGCGGCGGCCCAGACCCGCCGCGATAATCTCGCGCCGGTTCTTCGCGGCCTGCTGCTTCTCCTTCTCGGCCTTTCGATCAATCTTCGAGATGTTCGCCATGGCGTGTTCTCCTTCCGAAACTTTGCAGGGGCGACCACTGGGGTCTGAAAAAAAGTAGAAGAGTCCCGAGGCTTCGGGCTCCGGCCCGAAACCGTCCTGAAAAGCGCGTCCCGGTCTGTTGTGGGGAGGGGCCGCCGGGCGGCCCCTTCAAGAGTGGTCTCGGCCTAGTACACCGTCAGTCTGAAGTTGAAGGATAAAGCCGTTGCAACTTGCGCCGC
>CAXTSK010000064.1:0-14789 GCA_964246655.1 uncultured Pyrinomonadaceae bacterium | reverse complement strand
CCGCTGCGCCGACCAGCGCGCCGGTCGTCGCCGAACTCCCCCCCACTCTGTAGACCCTTAAGACATCCACGGCCTTGAGGTCGGTCGGTTTGCCGCCGACCGTCAGCGACAGCGCCTCGTCCGACACGCCCGTCAGCCTGCCCTCGACGGTCTTACCCGTTTTGAGTTTGACGGAGAGCTTGCTCCCGGTCTCGACAGCCTTCAGCGCCGACCAGTCGTTGCCGGCGGTCTGCGCCGACACGACGGACGACAGCAACAGAGACGCGATGAGGACGAGGCACAACGGCAACCTTCTGCTTCCTACGAACATAGACGGCTCCTTTCGTGCGAGCGTATTCACCCGCAGCGGTTTGACCCTGCCCCCTTGTTCGATGATCGGCTTGTATTTGTAGGGGATGGCTGACGCATCATACGCCCAATGTCCTCCGGCGGCTACTCGCCGGGAGGCGGGCCGACGGGCGAGACCGCTACCTCGCCGCACATTTGAATGGGCTCGCGCAGGACGAGTCCGCGCCTGTGGCCGGGGGCTGTAATCCTCACCCTCGGGTAGGTTGGACACGGCTTGCCGACGCGGCCCGCGCCGCCCGCGTTGTAAGTGACTGAAAACGTCGCCGCCTTACCGGGCTCTATCGCTATCAGGTCCGGGCGCCGTTCTGCGTCGCCGCCCACGGCGGCTCGGCCGCGTCGGACGACACGCCCCGACGCATTCAGCACCTCGAAACGCGCGTAGCCCTTCAGCGTACACAGCCTGGCCGAGGTGTTGGTGAGGGCGTACTGGATCGTGCGCGCGCCGCCCATAGCTGCGTCTTCGTCGATCTTACGCACTGAGATTTGGCCGTCAGGACATGGGGCCGGGCTTAAGTCCTGTGCGGAAGCGTGCCGGACGAACAGCGTGAGAAATGCGACGCCCGCGATGAGCATGAAGGGAAGATGGTGTTTGCGTTCGGCGGCTTTAATCACGGGGATGGCTCCTTTCGTCGTCAAACCTTGCACGCTACTCTTTCGGCTTCGACAGCAGCGGCTCGCAGTTGAGCGTCTGCGGCCCGGCGTCGGTGCAGACGGCGTACTTGGCGCCTTCGTACATGGTGACGCCCGCGTGCTCGCCGCGCGCGTTGAGGACGTAGAAGTTGATGCCGAAGTTCGGATTGCCTTCCTGGTTGAGCAGGCGCTTCTCGATTGTGTTGGCCTTGATGCGACGGAGCGCCTCCATGCCTGCGTCCTTCGGGCTCTTGCCGCGCCGCATCTCCTCGACGATGAGGAAGGAGCAGAGGTTGTAGAGGTTCGCCTCGCCCCGGCCCGTGGAGCCGGCCGCGCCGACCGCGCCGTCCACGTAGAGCCCCGCGCCGAGGATGGGCGAGTCGCCGACTCGCCCCGGTATCTTCCACGACAGCCCCGAGGTCGTCGTCACGCCGCAGACCTCGCCCTTCGCGTTGACCGCGTCACAGTTGATCGTGCCGTAGAAGTGCTCCGCGCGGATGAGCCCTTCCTTCACCATCTTCAAACCTTCGCGCCGCCAGACCTCCGCACGCTTCGCGGGGTCGAGGTAGTGCGAAGGGTCTGTCCGACGCTTCCATTCGAGCCACAGCTTGCGCGAATGCTCCGTGTTCAGGTCGTCCTCAATCTTAAAGCCCATGTTGCGCGCGAACTGTTGCGCGCCGAGGCCGACGAGCAGGTGGTGGTCGGTCGCCTCAAGCACGGCCTTCGCCACGAGCGACGGCGTGCGCACGCCTTCGAGCGCGGCGACCGCCCCGGCGCGCTTCTTCGGCCCGTGCATGCAGGAGGAGTCGAGCTGAACGACGCCGTCCGCGTTCGGCAGGCCGCCGTAGCCGACGCTGTCGTCGAGCGGGTCGAGTTCGACGATGTTGACGCCGGCTATCACCGCGTCGAGCACGTCGGCGCCCAAGGTCAACAGGCGGAAGGCGCGCTGCACGCACGTCTCGTCGCCGCCGTTCTTGAACTGGTTACCGTTGGCCGAGGCGACGACCGCGGGCCGCACGTTTTGAATGATGACGGCGGGCGCGCCCGCGCACAGAGTCTTGGCCGAGGCCGCGGCCACGCCGGCCGCCGCGCCCGCGCGTAGAAAATCACGCCTTCTCATCTTCTTCATCGTTTCTCCTCAGTTCATCGTTCGTCGTTAAAACTTCATTGTTGCCGCGCCCTCCCTTACGGTCGGGCTCCTGTCTCGTTCTTGATGACAACGCTGTCCTTCATCACGAAGTTGACGCGCTTGAGAGTCTGTATGTCTTCGAGCGGGTTGGCGGGCGTGGCGATGATGTCGGCCGCCATGCCGGGCTTAAGCGTGCCGCGCTCGCGCTCGACGCCGAGCAGGCGCGCGGCGTTCACGGTCATCATCTGAAGTATCGCGCGCGCGGGTATCCCCGACGCGACGTAGCTGTCGATCCAACTCATCGAGAGCGTGCCGCGCGTGTACTTGGGAATCTGCTCCGCGGCGTCCGTGCCGAAGGCGATGGTGGCGCCGGACTTGTACGCGGCGGCGAGGCGCTCGCCGGTGTCGCGGTACTCCTTCGCGGCCTCCTCCGGGCTTAAACCATTCTCGCGCAGAACCCACTCGGGGAAGGGCGTGAAGACGAGCGTGATGCCGCTCTGCTTCGCCACCGCGAGGTCTTCGTCGGTGATGGCGTTGACGTGCTCGACGGAGGCGACGCCCGCGGCCACGGCGTTGTGGATGCCGGGGGTCGTCCACGCGTGCGCGGCGACCTTCAGACCGGCCGCGCGCGCCTCCTCGACGATGAACTTAATGTCTTCGACGGAGTAGATGTACGACTGGTCGTCCACGACGATCTTGATGACGCGCGCGCCGTAGTGGACGTTCTCGCGGACGGCCTTTCGCATCTCGTCGCGCGTGTCGGCAAAGAAGTACTCGGGCTCGCCCAGCTCGCGGCGGCCGGGCTGGAGGTGGAACTGGCCGCCGTAGGGCGCGATGATGCGACCGGCCGTGAGCATCGTCGGGCCGGGGACGATTTTGCCCGCGATGGCGCGGCGGAGGCTGACGCAGGCGTAGTCGCCCTCGTTGCCCACGTCGCGGACGGTGGTGAAGCCCGCGGCGAGCATGTCGCGCGCGTTGGCGACGCCCTGGATGGCGCGGTACGTGTCGGGGTCGCGGATGGTCGTGAGGTAGTAGTTGCCCGCGTCGCGCTTCAGGTTGATGGTCATGCACAGGTGTGTGTGCGCGTCGAAGAGGCCGGGCATGACGGTCGAGCGCGAGAGGTCGATGACCGTCGCGCCCTTCGGGGTTTCGACGTTCATGCCGACGGCCTTGACCTTGCCGCCTTCGACGACAATCGTCTGGTTCTGCGCGGCGGTGCCCGACTCCGGGTCGATGAGACGGCCCGCGCGGATGACGGTCGTCTGCCCCGTAGCCTGCGCGGCCGCAGCGGTAATCAGAAGGAGGCCGAAGAGGTAATGTTTCATCTGTGCGTCTCCTATTTCTGAGAATCGACGCGCACTACTCTTCTCTCAGCTTCAAAGTCTTGAGCACCCATTCGTCGGGGTCGATGGCGACGGACTGCGGCTTTGCCTTGAGCTTGAAGTCGAAGGTCTGCTCGCGGCCTGAAACTTCGACGACTTCTCGTTGCGCGTCGTCGCCGTTCTTAAATTCAACGTCGAGCGGCATGCGGAAGAGGGCGCCCGCCTGCGCCTGTTTGACTGTGAGGGTCAGACGCTTCGAAGGCTCGTCCCACTTCCACGCGGCTTCGTAGGCGGGGAAGCCGGGTTCGTAAATCCACTCTTGAAAGAACCAGTCGAGAGGCTTTCCGTTGTGCAACTCCATCACGCGCCGGAAGTCTTCGGTCAGGGCGTTGCCGTCGCGGTAGGTGCGGTAGTAGTCGCGCACGCCCGCGAAGAACTTCTCGTCGCCCACGACGCGGCGGAGCATGTGCAAAACCCACGCGCCCTTCTGGTAGTTGTTCCGGTTGAGCAGCTTGAAGAGGTCTTTGACCTGCGGGTCGTAGACGGGTCGCGCGACCGACCCGGCGTCGTTCATGTAGCGCTCTTTGTTTTCGAGCATCAGCCGCACGAACCGGTCGCGGCCGTCGGTCCGCTCGTAGAAGAGCGCGCCGAAGTACGTGGCGAAGCCTTCGCTCAGCCAGACGTGGTGCCAGTCCGACTCGGTCACCGAATCGCCGAACCACTGGTGCGCGATCTCGTGCGCGACGGTGCCTTCGAGCTTGCCCGTGCCGTCGTAAGAGTTCTCGTCGAAGAAGATGTTCGAGGAGTTCTCCATCCCGCCGAAGCGCGTGGAAGACTCGACCAGCGCGAGCTTCTCGTAAGGATATGGGCCGACAAGCGACGTATAGAACTCAAGGATGCGGAGGGCGCGCCCGTGATCCGTGAGCCCGCGGTCGCGGTCTTTGGGGTAGAGGTAGTGCCAGAGGTTCGTCCCGCCCGCCGCGCCCGCGTTGACGACCGAGAACTCGGTCGCGCCGAAGACCATGCAGTAGACGGGGACGGGCACCGACTCGCGCCAGTGCGTCAGGCGCGTGCCGTCCTGCCTGCTCGTCGTCTCGATCAGCTCGCCGTTGGCGACCACGTCGTAGCGCGCGGGCGCGTCGATGAAGAACTCGACTTTGGCCTTGTCCGAAGGGTGGTCGATCGAGGGGAACCAGTGGCGCGCGCGGTCGGGCCAGTTGTCCGCGAAGACGGTGCGGTCGCCGAACTTGTTCCGCTTGAAGTAGAGGCCGTCGGCCGGCACGCCGTGGTACTTGACCGAGACGTTGATGAGGTCGCCGGGTTTATAAGTGTCGGCCAGCGCGATGCGGAGTCTTCCGCCGTCCCTCGTGAACTTCGCGGCACGGCCGCCTTCGGACACTCCATCGACGTTGAGTTCGGGGAAGTCGAGCGCGACCTCGCGGACGCCCACGGCCCGGACGGCGAAGACGATCTCGGTCTCGCCCTTTATCTCGCCGCTTGCATCGCCGATGTTCAGACGGATGCGGTACTGTTGCGCGTCGAGCCCGGGTTGTCGAGCATAGTCGTCGCGCGCCTGCGCGAGCGCGACGAGGCAGAGGAGCAGCGGCAGCGCTCCGAATAATTTGAACTTTGAACTTTGAACTTTGAACTTACTGATTTTGATTCTCATGCATCACTAAAGAGAGCAACCGCCGGCGCGGCGAGGGCAATCAAAGGTTGGGTCAAAACTCTCTCCGCCATTACAAAGGGGACGAAGTGTTCGGAAAAGGGCGAAGCGCGTGCCGCGTTAAGTTAACACAACGGCCTGCGGCGGCGTCACTACTTTTCGAGCCGGCATTTCGCCGTGTTATCATCCGAAACGCTCTCCCGACAATCGTCAATGAAAGTTGAAGGAGACGCACATGCTTTCACGTCGCAAGCTGTTCATCCTGCCCGTCCTGCTCGCATCGTTGATGGCCCTGACGGCCTGCCCGAGCCAGACGAGCATCAGTAAGCTGAAGGCCGACCCCGACCGCTACATGGACAAGGAGGTCGGCATCGTCGGCCGCGTCACGGACAGCTACGGCATCCCGTTCGTCGGCGGCGCCTACGAGTTGGACGACGGGACGGGGCGCATCTGGGTCGTCACCGAGCGCGGCAGCACGCCCTCGCGCGGCGCGCGCGTCGGCGTCAAGGGCCGCGTCTACTCGGGGCCGACCATCCGCGGCCGCAACGTCGGCATGGCCGTCAGGGAGGAAGACCGCCGCGTCAAGTCACAGTAATTTGAAATTTGAAATTTGAAATTTCAAATTGTTTTTAAGTCTGAGGCCGCGGCGCGAACAGTTTGAATGATGCGAATCGTCCGCGGCCTCGACGAACAGTTCGCGCGCCTGCACGGGCGCTCTCTGGCGCTCGTGCAGGCCGTGCCGGCCGAGCGCCTCTACTGGCAGCCGGAGCGCGGGCCGGGCACTCGCGCCTTCCCCGTCTACTCCTGCGGCGAGCACCTCCTGCGCTCGGCCGCCGCCGTCGAACAGACCTTCGGCGGCATCACCGTCAACCTCTGGGACGACCCCTTCGAATGGACTCTGCCCGAGGCGTTGCCCACGCCCGAGGACGTGGCGCGCTACCTCGAAGAGGCGGAGGCGACGCGCCGCCGCGCCTTCGAGTTCCTACGCTCGGACGAAGACCTCACCAAAGAGATAGCGGCGCCTTCGGGTGAGATGCGGACGCTCTTCTCGCTCGCCGTCGAGACCCTGGCGCGCGCCGCTCACCACCAGGGGCGCGCCCATGCGACGCTGCGCCTCTTCTCCGACGTGAGACTGCCACGCGTCTAAGTCAACAAGCGACGGTTGCGCGCGAACTTCGCCCGTGGGATAGTCGTAAGGGAAGCCGAGGCTTGACCTCATCCCGCGGAAGAAAGGTCGAGAGATGTTCTGTCCACAGTGCGGCCAGCAGCAGGTGTCGGACGCCGCGCGCTTCTGCTCGCGCTGCGGCTTCCAACTCGTAGCCGTGTCGGGGCTGCTCGCCACGGGCGGGCGCGGCGCGGCCGAACCGTCGCAAGCCTTCGAGGCCGTGCCCGCGCCGCCTTCGCCGAAGAGGAAGGGCGTGCAGTTCGGTGGCAAGCTGATGCTCATCGGCATGTTCCTTAGCCCGGCACTCGCGGCGCTGAGCGAACTCATCAGCGTCAATGAGGAGATCGCCCTCGTCGGCGTCATCGTCTTCATGGCGGGCCTCTTCCGACTCCTCTACGCGCTGCTCTTCGAAGACGGCCCGTACCGCAGGCACCTCCAGCGGCAGCCCGCGTACACCCCGCAGCCGCAGCAGTTCGCGCCGCCGCAAGCAGTCTCGGCGCTACCCCCGCAGCAGTCGCAGCCCGCGCGTACTTATGCCCCGCCGCGGCCCGACACGGCCGAGCTTACCTACAGGCCGAGCGTGACCGAAGGCACGACGAAGCTTCTCGAACGCGAGCGCGACGAGCAGACGCGCTGAACCTTTGAACAGTTCACAGGAGCCGAAGATGTTCTGCCCCAACTGCGGCCAGCGACAGATTTCGAACGAGGCGCGCTTCTGCCCCGCGTGCGGCTTCATGCTCGAAGTAGTCGGCGAGCTAATGGCGAACGGCGGCCGCATGCACTGGCGCCCGCCGCAGCAGCAGGCGGGCTCGCAGGAGCTTTCGCCACGGCAGAAGGGCATCAGGCAGGGCGCGATGATTATGCTCCTCACGCTGCTCGCCGTGCCGCTCCTCGCCATCTTCGGCGTGGCGATGCTCGGGTTCCCCGGCGAGATCGTCGCGCTCGCGGCGGTGGGCCTGCCCGTCGGCGGCTTCCTGCGCATCGTGTATTCGCTCCTGTTCGAGAGTAACGCGCCGGCCCTCCCCGCTGCGCCGCATCCGACTTATGTCCCGCCGCCCGCTATCCCGAACTACCTCGGCACGCCGCCGCCACAGCAATCGCACGCGCTGCCGCCGCGTCAGGCCGCGCCCATCCCCACGCCCGCGCGCCCGCAACGCTACAACACAGGCGAGCTGATGGAGCCGCCGCGCGCAAGCGTCACAGACCACACCACGCGCCTGCTCGACAAACAGCCCGAAGAGCCTACGCGCCTGCTCGACAGGCAGCCCGATGAGCCCCCGCGCCAGTAGCGAATCTGCCGAAGGCGAGGCCGTGCCTTCACTCTCCGCACGTCTGCGCGAACGCATACGCAGGTCGGGGCCGTTGACGTTCCGCGACTGGATGAGCGCGGCCCTCTACGACGAGCGGGAGGGTTACTACCGGCGGCGCGGCGCCGAGCGCGGGGGTCGCGCGGGCGACTACCGCACGGCGCCGGAGCGTAGCGCGCTCTTCGCCGCGACCTTCGCGCGTTACTTCACGAAGCTTTACGAAGAGCTGGGCCGACCGCGCGTCTTCAACATTTTGGAGGCGGGCGGCGGCGCGGGCCGCTTCGCTGACGGCGTCCTGCGGACTCTGCGGCGTGACGCGCCGCACGTCTACGAGTCCGTCCGCTACGTCTTCGACGAAACGAGCGCAGACTCGCGCCGCCGCGCGGCGGAGTTGCTCAAGCCTTTCGCCGAACGCGTCGAGTTCCGCCGTCTGTCGGAGATGAACGGCAAGCTCGACCACGCCGTCGTCTTCTCGAACGAGCTGCTCGACGCCTTCCCCGTGCACCGTGTGACGATGAGCGGCGGGCGTCTGCGTGAGTCGTTCGTTGAAATTGATGACGACGGCAATTTCATCTTCGTCGAAGGCGAGCCCTCGACGCCGCGCCTCGCCGAACATTTCAAGAAGCTGGGTGTGACGCTCGAAGAAGGGCAGGTCGCCGAGGTCTATCTCGATGTGGCCGACTGGCTCGCGCGCGCAACCGAAGTCGTCGGCAGCGGCTTCCTCATCACCGTCGATTACGGCGACGAGACCGCAACGCTCTACGGCGCTCCGCACCGGCGCGAAGGAACCCTGCGTTCCTTCCGCGGGCACGAGTTAATCGAAGACGTGCTGCGCGACCCCGGGCGTCAGGACTTGACGACCACCGTCAACTGGACTCAGGTCATCGCCGACGGCGAACGCACTGGGCTGCGGACACTCTCGCTCGAACGCCTCGACGCCTTCCTCCTCCGCGTAGGGCTCGTCGAACAGTTGGAGCTTGAGGGCACGCACGCCGCGGCCGAAGCCGAGGTCATCGCCCTCCGGCTCGACGCGCGCGAGATGATTCTGCCCGGCGGCATGGCCTCACACTTCCAAATTCTTGTACAGAAGAAGGCCAAGTCGTAACCCTATCTCCGCCGCAATTTTCCTGATAAACTCGCCGCGCTCGACCCTCAGCTCGTAACAGCAAGCCACGCAGGAGACTTCGATGAAAAGGACTCTCGCGCTCTCCGTCTTTCTGGTCGTCAACCTTGTTGTCTCGCCGCTCGTCAACGTCTGCCGCGCGCAGACGACGCCGTTCCTATCCGACGACGAGATACGCATGCTCTCGAACGAAATCTCGGGCGACCGCGCCTTCGAGCACATCCGCTGGCTCTCGCACTGGCACCGCGACTCCGGCATGGAGGGCTTCTTCAAGGCGCGCGACTACGTGATGCAAGCCGCGCGCGAGGCCGGCGTGGACGAGGTGCGCTTCGTCGAGCAGCCGCTTGAAGGGCCGAACTACACGGCGCGCTCGGCCGAACTGTGGATGACGGAGCCGGTCGAGCTAAAACTCGCCGACATCGGCGAGCAGGCCGTCTACCTCGCCGACATGAGCCGCGACGCCGACGTGACGGCCGAGCTGGTGGATATCGGCGACGGCACCGAGGCCGCGCTCAAAGGGCTGGACGTGAAGGGCAAGATCGTCCTCACGAGCGGATCGCCGCAGCGCGCGGTCGATTACGCCGTCGCCAAGCTCGGCGCCGTCGGCGTCGTCACCTACCAGACCTCCGAGAACAAAAGCCCGATGGACTACCCCGACCAGATAGCCTGGTCGCGCATCAACGCGGTGCCGCCCGCGGGCACCAAAGGCACCTTCGCCTTCGTCCTCCCGCCGCGCAAGGGCGACACGCTGCGCCGCATCCTCCACACAAACGACGTGCAGGACTTCTTCGCCACGGGCAAGCCCGCGCGCGGCGGCCGCGTCGTCCTGCACGCCAAGGTTGACACCGACATGGGCGAGGCGCCCGGCAAGACGGGCTTCGTCGAGGCCGTCATCCACGGCACGCGCCCCGGCGTGCAGCAGATCGTGCTGACCGCGCACCTCCAGGAAGAGAAGTCTTCCGCGAACGACGACGGGAGCGGCTGCGCGAACCTGTTGGAGCTGGCGCGCACCTTCAGCACGCTCATCAAGGAAGGGAAGATGAAGCGGCCGCAGCGCGACCTGCGCTTCTGGTGGACGGACGAAATCTTCTCGGAGTATCAACTATTCCGCGAACACCCCGAGGAGATGAAGAAGATTCTGGCGAACGTCCACCAGGACATGACGGGCGCGAACCTCTCGATGGGCAGCCGCGTCCAGCACCTCATCTTCGCGCCGCACTCGCGCACCTCGTACCTCGACGCGATCTTCGAGAGCGTCGGCACCTTCCTCATCAACACCAACAACGGCTTCCTCGCCGCGAGCCGCCAGGGTGGATTGCCGAGACCTTTCACGCGCCCGCTCTACTCGACGCGCGGGACGCGGCAAGGGTACAACGCGCGCTTCGTGCCGCACTTCGGCTCGTCCGACCATCTCGTCTTCTTAGAGGGCGCTGTCGGCATCCCGGCCGTCGCGCTCATCAACTGGGACGACCCTTACATACACTCCTCCGACGACGACCTCTACCAGATCGACCAGACGCAGCTGCGCCGCAACAACTTCCTCATCGGCTCGCTCGCCTACTTCCTCTCCAAGGCCGACGAGAAGGACATCCCTCTGCTGGTCGCGGAGACCTACGCGCAAGGGTCTCGGCGGCTCGCCAACGACATGCGCGTGGCGTTGGAGCTGCTCGTGGCGGAGCGCGGCAAGGGTGACGGCGGCTGGAAGCTCGCGAGCACCATCGTCGAGCAGGGCGTCTTACGCGAGGCGCGCGCGCTCGATTCGATACGCGTCTTCGGGACCGGCGACAACGCCGTGCGCCCCGTCGAAGACATGAAGGCGCTGATGCTCTCCAACAACGCGCCGGTTGGCGAGCTGGCGCAGTTCTACAAGCAGCTGAACGGGACGAACCCGCCGACGCCCGCACCGCTCACGGAGGCCGAGCGCGCGGCGAGCAGGAAGGTGCCGTCGAACGTCGCTTCGCTCGACACGTACCTGACCAAGCGCGCTAAAGTGCCGGGCGCGGCCGGCGGGGCGCTGCACGGGCTGATGCGGACGGAGGTCTACAACTTCGTGGACGGCCGACGCTCGTATTACGACATCTACAAGGCCGTCTACGCAGAGTCGGCGGCGGCAGGCAGTTGGTATTATGGAACGGTCACGCTGGAAGACGTGGTGCGGGTGCTCGACGCGGCGGTGGCATCCGGTGCGCTGACGCTGAAATAAGGGTCGTCGTCTCGCGCAAATGCAGGCAGGAGCAGTTGGTTAAAGGGTTGAAACCGTACAGGCTCGTCGGGGCGAGGGCGGCGGCTGCTTGCGCAAGTTAAATATTGCAGTAGAATAACTTCAGCGGAGCCACCCTCGAACATCCAGCCTGTGGGAACGGTGCTTGCTTAAAGCCCGCCTGCATTCCGTCTCCCCATTCGTGTAGCCTCTCGCGCGTGGCGCGGAGGCCGGGCGGATCGGTTTTTGTCGAGGGGTTTTCGTTGCGCTTTCGGCTATCGCGGGCGCGCGGGCGAGCATCCTAAGGAAAAGCTTTCGACTTAAAAATTTTTCGCGGCCGGGCGCGGCGTGGGTCTTCTGAAAAGTTTCCGACGCGCCGAGACGAATGACGAGATTAACCAACACCAAGCCCTCCGACGACGAACGCCCCGAAGGCCCCGACACACGCGCGTGGAAGGTGCAGAGCGAGAAGCTCCCCCTCTTCAACCGCGAGTTCAGCCAGATTGAGTTCTACCGCCGCGTGCTCGAAGAGGCGCTCGACCCGGCGCAGCTGCTCCTCGAACGGCTGAAGTTCCTCTCCATCTTCTCCGAGAACCTGGACGAGTTCTTCATGATCCGCGTCTCGGGCTTGCAGGAGACGCTGGCGGGCAAGGTCGCAGAGCTTTCGCCTGACGGGATGAAGCAGCTCGAACAGTTGCGGGAGATACGTGCGCGGCTGAACCCGCTCTTCGAGGAGCAGATGCGCTGCCTGCGCGAGGAGGTGCTGCCCGGCCTCGCCGACCAAGGCATCCGCGTCGTCCAGTACAACACGCTGTCGCTCCCCGAGCGGCAGCAGCTCCGAGACTTCTACAAGCGGCAGGTGCACCCGGTGCTCACGCCGCAGGCCGTAGACCAGGGCCACCCGTTCCCTTACATCTCCAACCTGAGCCTGAATCTCGCGCTGACGGTCGAGCCGATGCCCGAGCACGGCATCACGCGCTCGCTGACGGGCAAGGTCGATCCGCGCTTCGCGCGCATCAAGGTGCCCGCGCTCGTCCCGCGCCTCGTGCCCGTGGACGACTCGGAGACGAAGTTCGTCCTCCTCGAAGATTTAATCGCGGCCAACCTCGAAGCGCTCTTCCCGCGGATGCACGTCAGGGATTGCCACGCCTTCCGCGTCACGCGCGACGCGGACGTGGACGTGCGCGAGGAGGAGGCCAACGACCTCCTCTCCATGATGGAGAAGACGCTGCGCAAGCGCCGCTTCGGCACGGCCGTCCGTTTGGAGGTGGACGCGCGGATGCCGGCCGAGCTGTGCGGAAAGCTGATGGGCGAGCTTGAGCTTGAGCCCGACGACATGTACGCGCTCGACGGCCCGCTCAACGTGCGCGACCTGATGCAGCTCTACAAGCTCGACCGGCCTGAGTTGAAGGACGCGCCGTTCAAGCAGCGCTCCTCCCGTGCGCTCGAAGGCGCGGACGACTACTTCGCCGTCATCCGCGAGCGCGACGTGCTGCTCCACCACCCCTACGAGTCCTTCGAAGCCATCAACGAGTTCATCGACCGCGCGGCCAAAGACCCGGACGTGGCCTCCATCAAAATCTGCCTCTACCGCACGGGGCAGGACTCGCCCATCCCCGAGTCGCTTATCGAGGCCGTGCACAACGGCAAGCAGGCCACCGCGCTGGTGGAGCTGAAGGCGCGCTTCGACGAGGAGAACAACATCGAGTGGGCGAAGCGGCTCGAAGAGTCGGGCGTCCACGTCGTCTACGGCATCATCGGCCTGAAGACCCACTGCAAGGTCGCGCTCGTCGTCCGCCGCGAGGGCGAGGCGATCCGCCGCTACGTGCACGTCGCGACGGGGAACTACAACCCCGTCACGGCGAACTTCTACACTGACCTCGGGCTGCTCACGGCCGACGAAGAGATCGGCGCCGACGCCACAGACCTCTTCAACTTCCTCACGGGCTTCTCGCGCCAGAAGGAGTACCGCAAGCTGCTCGTCTCGCCGGTCACGCTGCGGGAGAAGACCGTCGGGCTTATTCGCCGCGAGGCCGAGCACGCGAAGGCCGGTCGCCCGGCGCGGATCATCGTCAAGATCAACCGCCTCGCCGACACGCGCGTCATCGCCGCGCTCTACGAGGCTTCGCAGGCCGGCGTCCCCATCGACCTCATCGTCCGCGGCATCTGCATGTTGAAGCCCGGCGTGGAGGGGCTCTCCGAGACGATCCGCGTGCGCAGCATCGTCGGCCGCTTCCTCGAACACAGCCGCGCCTACTACTTCGCGAACGGCGGCGAAGAGGAGCTTTATACGGGCAGCGCCGACTGGATGCTGCGCAACTTCGACCGCCGCGTCGAGACCATCGCCCCCGTTCAGGACGAGCGGCTGAAGAAGTATCTGAAAGACGTGCTGCTCGACGCCTACCTGCGCGATAACGTGAAGGCGCGCGTGCTCGGCCACGACGGTCGCTACCGCCCCGTGCCCCTTGAGGAAGGGGCCGAGCGCTTCAACAGTCAACTCTATTTCATCGACGCCCCCACGCCCGAATGAACCTGAGAAATTTTTTGAGGAGTGTCGAAGATGTCGAACAAGGGATTCCGCACATATATCTTGGCGCTGGCGGCAGCGGCCTTAACGCTCTCGGCCTATTCGCCCGCGGTGGGGCAGAACGAACCGGGGCAGTCGCAGACGAAGAAGGAAGAGAAGAAGGAAGAGAAGAAAGAGGCGATGGCGCAGGGCACGCCCGTCTTCTGGCAGGAGCCGACCGACATCGCCTCGCGTAATCTTCTGCTCGGCCCCGGCGGCGAGGAGATGAAGCCCGACCTCAAGCAGGTCACTTTTGAGGAGTCTACGCCCGAGGGGGGCTACTCGGTGAAGTGGCGCGTGCGCGACGCCTCGGGCAAGCACTGGATCGCCAAGCTCGGCAACGAGGCGCAGCCCGAGACGGTCGCCACGCGCCTCGTCTGGGCCGCCGGCTACCCGACCGAGATTAACTACCTCATCCCGTGCGTGCAGATCACGAACGCGCCGAAGCCGCCCTCGAACAAGAGCATCAAGCGCTGCGAGGGCAAGGGCTTCGCCAACGTCCGCTTCGAGGCGCGCCCCGACGACTACAAGCGGCTCGACGAGTGGAGCTGGTCGAAGAACCCGTTCGCGGGGACGAAGGAGTTCGCGGGCTTCGTCGTGCTGATGGGGCTTTTGAACAACTGGGATTTGAAGGACACGAATAACAAGGTCGTCTACGTCCCCGGCGACAACGGCGGCGAGCTGCGCTACATCGTGAGCGACCTCGGCGCGACCTTCGGCAAGACCGGCGGGCCGATCTCGCACAGCCGCAACGAGCCCGAGAAGTACGTCAAGACCGGCTTCCTTGACAAGGTCGAGGGCGACCGCGTGAGGTTCGACTACAACGGGAAGAACGGCGGCCTCTTCGACAACATCACCGTGGAGCAGGCGAAGTGGATCGGTGACCTCCTCGCGCAGCTGAGCGAGGAGCAGATCAAGGACGCCTTCCGCGCGGGCAACTTCAAGCCCGAAGAGATCGAAGCGCTCGCGCAGGAGGTCATGGGCCGCATCAACGCCCTGCATAGCCTGCCCGCTCCGACCACGGCCAGCACGCCCACCCCGTAGGCGGCATGAGACAAACTCAAACTACCGGTCGGGCATCGTCGCTACGCGGCGGTGTCCCCCCCCCCCGTGGGGCTATTACAAAAAACAACACACCGGGGGGGGCCTGGGCCCCCCGGGGGGGGGGCCGGCCCGACGCTTCGAAATGGCGAACACTAAGCTTAGAGGAAAAGGGTTCACGGTCGCGGTTGCGGTGGTCGCGCTGGCGTTGGGGTTCCTTCTGGTCGCGGCGCTGATGCGCGGCTACGGCTCTCTGGGTGGGGCGAGCCCGGGCGGCGCCGACGCCCGCGCC
>CAXTSK010000063.1:11624-15067 GCA_964246655.1 uncultured Pyrinomonadaceae bacterium | reverse complement strand
ATCTCGGACGCCTACGGAACGCCGACCTACGCCCCCGACCTCGCCGCGCGCCTGCGCGAGCTGGCCGAGTTGGACCTGCCCGGCGTCTACCACGTCGTCAACGCCGGGGAGGGCGCCAGCTACGAGAGCTTCGCACGCGCGGCCGTCGCGGCCGCCGGCATCCACGACGCGCAGATCGAGTCCGTCACGACCGACTCCCTCCACCGCCCCGCCCTGCGCCCGCGCAACTCACGCCTGCGCTGTCTCATCTCAGAAGCCATCGGCCTCCGACCCTTGCGCGACTGGCGCGAGGCGCTCGCGGAATTCAGTAGTCGGTAGACAGTAGTCAGCAGGCTCCGCTACGCGGAGGTTGATGAAAATTGCAGGGTTCGCAATAAGGAAGGTTTTGCCTACTGTCTCCTGTCTACTGCTGTTTGCCTCCGCGCGGGTCTCTGTTATGATTACGCGGCCGAAATTGCCCTCTGTGTTGGGGTTGTGGTCGCCAGAGCCCCGGAAACCCTTGTAGAGAGATTTTAGGATTATGATGTCGCAAGCGAACCGCCTGATGCCGCTCTCGTCGGAGACGCTCGACCGCCCGTTGCGCGACCTCGCGGCGCCGCCCATGATGGTGGCGCCGGCCGCCGCCGTCTCGGCCAGCGAGCCGGCGCACCTGCGCGAGTACCTCGCCGTCGTGCTCAAACGCAAGTGGCTCATCCTCAGCCTGGTCGTCGTCGTCAGTTCGCTCGTCGCGATCCAGATGTACCGGACGCCCTCGATTTACGAGGCGACCACGCAGATTCAGATCGAGCAGCGGCCGCGCAGCGTCGTCTCGACCAACCGCGGCGGCGACTCCGTCCTCATCCGCGGCAACGACCCGAACTACTGGAACACACAGCTCCAGAAGCTCAAGACGCAGAAGCTGGCGCGCCAGGTCATCCTGCGGCTTGACCTCCAGAACAATCCCAACTTCCTCAGCCCCGCGCACCGCGGCACCGGCGTCATCGCCGGCCTGCGCCGCGTCTTCTCGGGCGCGAAGGCGCCGAGCGACGAGGCCGCCCAGAAGGACGCCTCGGCCATCCCCGTCATCGACGATGTCGAACTCAACGCCGACCAGCTCACGCCCGAGGAGACGAAGAAGCTCGAACCCTACGAGGACGCGCTGCGCGAGAACCTGAGCGTGGACCCCATCGACCGCACGAACCTCGTCAACATCCGGTTCATGCACACCGACCCGAAGATCGCCTCGGCCGTCGCCAACACGCTGGGCACCATCTTCCGCGAGAACGACATCCGGGCGGAGACCAAAGGCTCGCAGACGGCCGAGGACGTGCTCGCCAACTCGATCATCGAGCTTCAGTCGCGCATCCAGGCCAACGAGCAGAAGCGCATCAACTACAAACAGAAAAACAACATCCCGCTCACCGACAAGCAGGGGGCGGACTTCGTCGCGCTGCGCCTGAGCACCTACAGCTCGCAGTTGCAGGACGCCGAGTCCAAGCGGAAGGACGCCGAGTCGGCCTACTTAGCGGCGATGAAGACGCGCGAGACCGCGGGCGTCTGGTCGATCCCGGCGGTGGTGAGTAACGAAGGCATTCAGAAGCTGCGCGCGCGCATCAGCGAGCTGGACGAGAAGCTGGCCGCACTGCGCGTCAACTACACCGAGGAGTGGCCCGAGGTCATCAAGCTCAAGAAGCAGGTCGAGGAGCTGAAGGCGCAGCTTAACAAGGCCCCCGAGGAGGTCTTCATGGGCATGAAGACCAACTACGAGGCGGCGAAGAAGAAGGAGGCCGAGCTGCGCACCTCTTACTTCGCGGAGCGGGCGCAGGCCAACACGCAGGGTCTCGCCGCGACCGGGCTGACCGACCTCAACCAGGCCATCGAGACCGACCGCCAGAACCTCAACCTCTACCAGCAACGCCTGAACGAGCTGCGGGTGACGAACGGCGACCGGACGGCCGGCAACGTCACGACGGTCGAGGAGGCGCGCGTCCCCGGCGAGCCCATCGGCCCGCCGCGCGTGCGCAACATCATCGTCGCGCTGCTGCTCTCGCTCGGCGTCGGCATCGGCCTCGCCTTCCTGCTCGACTACCTCGACGACACGCTGAAGTCGGTCGAGGACGTTGACCGCCACATCCACCTGCCGACGCTCGCGATCATCCCCGCGCCGCGCGAGACGCGCCGGCTCATCGGCCGCAACGCGCCGGAGCCCGAGCCGGGCACGACCACCGCGCTCGCCCTCGTCTCCGACGTGCGCTCGCCGGTCGCGGAGGCGTACCGCCACCTGCGCACCTCGCTCCTGCTCTCCTCGGCGGGGCAGCCGCCGAAGACCGTGCTCGTCACTTCGAGCCAGCCGTCGGAGGGCAAGACCACCACGGCCGTCAACATCGCGACGATGCTCGCGCAGACCGGCGCCGAGGTGCTCGTCCTCGACTGCGACCTGCGCCGGCCGCGCATCCACGCGCACTTCGGCCTGCCGAACACGAAAGGCGTGACGAACTACCTCTCGGGCGAGTCGAACATCTCGGAGCTGGTGCAGACCTACGACAAGCTGCCCAACCTGAAGGTCATCTCCTCGGGGCCGGTGCCGCCCAACGCGGCCGAACTCCTCGGGTCGGACGAGATGCGCAAGCTCCTCTACGTGCTCCAGGAGAACTTCACGCACATCATCATCGACTCGCCGCCGGCCATCTCGTTCACCGACGCGTCGATCCTCTCGACGATGGTGGACGGCGTGATGCTGGTCGTCCACGGCGGCCGCTCGTCGCGGGCGGTGGTGCGCCGCGCCAAGCAGCAGTTGCAGGACGTGGGCGCGCACCTCTTCGGCATCGTCCTGAACAACGTGAAGCTCGAAGGGACGGACTACTACTACTACTCGGGCTACTACTCGGGCTACTACTCGACCGACGAGGAGGCGGTGCCCGAAGGCGCGGAGGCCGCGGGCGCGGGCTCGAACGGCCACGGCGGCGGGGCGCGTTGATGGCGGGCGAGTTCTGCCGCGTCGCCCCGGACGTGGAACTCGGGCGCGACGTTAAAATCTACGCCTTCGTCAACCTCTACGGCTGCCGCGTCGGCGACGAGACGCGCATCGGCACTTTCGTCGAGATTCAGAAGGGCGCGTCCGTCGGCGCGCGCTGCAAGATTTCGAGCCACACCTTCATCTGCGAGGGCGTGACGCTCGAAGACGAGGTCTTCGTCGGCCACGGCGTGATGTTCACCAACGACCGCCTCCCGCGCGCCGCGCGCCCCGACGGCACGCCGCAGACCGAGGAGGACTGGAAGCTCGAACACACGGTCGTCCGTCGCGGCGCCTCCATCGGCAGCAACGCCACAATCCTCTGCGGCCTCGAAATCGGCGAGCGCGCCGTCGTCGGCGCCGGCGCGGTGGTAACGAAGAGCGTCCCCCCCGGCGCCGTCGTCGCCGGCAACCCGGCGCGAGTGATTCGGAACGCTGAAGAATAGTAGGC
>CAXTSK010000063.1:0-11614 GCA_964246655.1 uncultured Pyrinomonadaceae bacterium | reverse complement strand
GATGGCAGCAGGCAGTTAAGACAAACCCTCTTCAACTGCCTGCTGCCATCTGCCTACTGCCTACTTCTTTACTTTTATGCCAGTCCCATTCGTAGACCTACAGGCGCAGTACCATTCGATTAAGGCCGAGGTTGACGCGGCCGTGCAGCGCGTGCTCGACACGTCGGCCTTCATTCTGGGTCGCGAGGTGGAGGCGTTCGAGCGCGCGTTCGCGGAGTACGTCGGCGCGCGGGAGTGCGTCGGCGTCTCGAACGGCACGGCGGCGATACAGCTCGCGCTTCAGGCGTGCGGCGTCGGCGCGGGCGACGAGGTCATCGTCCCGGCCAACACCTTCTTCGCCACGGCCGAGGCCGTCTCGACCGCGGGCGCCACGCCCGTCTTCGTGGACTGTGACCCGTCCACCTACAACATCGACGCGGGCAAGATTGAATCGGTCGTCACCGAGCGGACGCGCGCCGTCATCCCCGTCCACCTCTACGGCCAGCCCGCAGACCTCGACGCGGTCTTCGCAGTCGCCGAACGTCACGACCTGCTCGTCATCGAAGACGCGGCGCAGGCACACGGCGCGCGTTACAAAGGCAGCCGCGTCGGCGCGCTCGCGCGCGCGGGCTGCTTCAGCTTCTACCCGGGCAAGAACCTCGGCGCGTACGGCGAGGGCGGCGCCGTCGTCACGAACGACGCGGAGGTCGCGCGCCGCCTCAGGATGCTGCGCGACCACGGCTCCGAGCAGAAGTACAGGCACGAACTCGTCGGCTACAACATGCGCCTCGAAGGCATCCAGGGCGCGGTGCTCGGCGTCAAGCTCAAACACCTCGACGACTGGAACGTGCTCCGTCGCGGGCATGCCGCGTGCTACCGCGAACTGCTCGCGCCGCTCGCGGACTCCGGCGCGCTCGTGTTGCCGCAAGAGGCCGACTACGCCGAGCACGTCTACCACCTCTTCGTCGTCCAGACGGACGCGCGCGACGCGCTGCAACGCTACCTCTCCGCCGCGGGCGTGCATACGGGCGTACACTACCCCGTGCCCGTCCACCTGCAACCGGCCTACGCCTCGCTCGGACACAAGGAGGGCGACTTCCCCAACGCCGAGTCTCAGGCGCGGCGCGTACTCTCGCTCCCGATGTTCGCGGAGCTGACGGGGCAACAGGTCAAGTACGTCGCCGACGCCCTCGCCGACTTCTGCGCCGACGCGGCGGCCGCCGCCGGTTGAACCCCCGCCCGCACACGTTTATTGTATCGGGAGCCCGCGGGGGCTCTTCTCTTAAACCATGACCATTTCCGTCGGTGTCGTCGGCTGCGGCTACTGGGGGCCGAACCTGATTCGCAACTTCGCCGAGAACGAGGGGGCGGCGCTGCGCTGGGTCTGCGACAAGGACGCGCGCCACCTCTCGAAGGTCGCGCGGCGCTACACGGCTGCCCGACCGACCGAAGACTACGCAGAACTTCTCGCCGACCCGCGCCTCGACGCCGTCGTCATCGCCACGCCCGTCGCCACGCACTACGACTTCGCGCGCCGCGCCCTCGAAGCGGGCAAGCACGTCCTCGTCGAAAAGCCCTTCACCGCGAGCGCGCGCGAGGCAGAGGAACTCATCGCGCTGGCCGAGCGGCGCGGCCTCACCTTGATGATTGACCACACCTTCATCTACACGGGCGCGGTCAGAAAAATTAAAGAGAGCGTGGACGCGGGCGAGTTGGGCGACCTGCTCTACTTCGACTCGGTGCGCGTCAACCTCGGGCTCTTCCAGCGCGACATCAACGTCGTCTGGGACCTGGCGCCGCACGACTTTTCGATCATGGACTACGTGGTGGGGCGCGAGCCGACGGCGCTGCTCGCGACGGGCAGCAGCCACATCGAGCCCGGCATCGAGAACATCGCCTACGTGCAGCTCCGCTTCGGCGACTCGCTCATCGCGAACTTCCACTTCAACTGGCTCTCGCCGGTCAAGATTCGACGCACGCTCATCGCGGGCAGCCGCCGGATGATCGTCTACGACGACATCGAGCCGACCGAGAAGGTGCGCGTCTACGACAAGGGCGTCACGCGCAACGCCGACGCCGTCGAAGAGGAGGAGGCTTACAAGACGCTCGTCAGCTACCGCACCGGCGACGTGTGGGTGCCGAAGCTCGACCCGACCGAGGCGCTGCACTACGTCTGCGCCGAGTTCCTCGACTCCATCCGCGAAGCGCGCCCCTCGGCCTCCGACGGCCGCGCCGGCCTGCGCGTCGTCCGCCTCCTCGAAGCCGCCCAGGCGTCAATCAACGACGGCGGCCGCTGGATAAACCTTTAAGAGTAACGACCGATGTCAACGACCGCGTCGAAGATGCAAGTCCCCTTGCTCGACCTGAAGCAGCAGCATTTAAATCTGCGCGACGAGCTGCGCGGGGCTCTGGAGCGCGTGCTCGACTCGCAGCAGTTCATTCTGGGCGAGGACGTGCGGCTGCTCGAATCCGAGCTGGCGCGGTACACGCGCGCGCGGTACGCGGTCGGGTGCGGGTCGGGGTCGGACGCGCTGCTCCTCGCCTTGCTCGCGCTCGACGTGGGCGCGGGCAGTGAGGTCGTCACGACGCCCTTCACCTTCTTCGCCACCGCGGGCGCGGTCGTGCGCGCGGGCGCGCGCCCCGTCTTCGCGGACATCGAGCCGCGCACATACAACATCGACCCCGCGCGCGCCGCAGATGTCATCACGGAACGGACGCGCGCCGTCATCCCCGTCCACCTCTACGGCCAGATGGCAGAGATGGACGAGATTCTGAGCGCGGCCTCCGCGCGCGGCGTGCGCGTCATCGAAGACGCGGCGCAGGCCATCGGCGCCGAAGACGGCAAGGGGCGTTCGGCCGGCGCGATTGGAGAGATAGGCTGCTTCAGCTTCTACCCGACGAAGAACCTCGGCGCGGCGGGCGAGGCGGGGCTCGTGACGACGAACGACGCCGACCTCGCCGAGCGCCTGCGACGCCTCCGCGTCCACGGCGGCGCGACTGAATATCATCATGACGAGGTCGGCTTCAACAGCCGCCTCGACACCTTCCAGGCCGCCGTGCTCCGCGTCAAGCTCCCACACCTCGACGCCTGGTCGGACGCGCGGCGCGAGCGCGCCGAGACGTACACGCGCTTCATCGACGACGCGGGACTCGCCGAGTTCGTCACACCTCCGTTCATCCTCCCCGGCGCGCGCCACATCTTCCACCAGTACGTCGTCCGCGTCCCCGAGGCGCGGCGCGACGCGCTGCTCGAACACCTCAAAGCTCACGGCGTCGGCACGAAGGTCTACTACCCCGTCCCGCTCCACCTGCAACCCTGCTTCGCCGACCTCGGTTACAAAGAGGGCGACTTCCCCGAGTCCGAGCGCGCCGCCCGCGAGACGCTCGCGCTCCCGATGTTCCCCGAGCTGACCGGCGCGCAGCAGGAGCACGTCGTCGAGACGCTCCGCCGCTTCTTCTCCTGAGGCCGAGACGATGATAAGGCTGACGACGTTTCTCCTCGCGCTCTCAACCCTGCTCATACCCTCTTTATCTTTTGCCAAAACTCAGCGCGCGGGCGATGTGAACCGGCGCGCGTTGGCGGCGCGGGTGCGCGCGGAGTTCCTGCACGCGTGGCGCGGGTACGAGCGTTACGCGTGGGGGCACGACGAGTTAAAGCCGCTGTCGAAGACGGCGCGCGACTGGTACGACGAGCCGCTCTACATGACGCAGGTGGACGCGCTCGACACGCTCGTCCTCATGGGCTTCCGTCAAGAGGCCGCGCGCACGCGCGAGTTCGTCGTCAGGAATCTCAACTTCGACAAGGACATCTACGTCCAGAACTTCGAGATCACCATCCGCCACCTCGGCGGGCTCATCTCGGCCTACCAGCTCACCGGCGACCGGCGCCTCTTACGTCTAGCGGAAGACCTCGGCAACCGGCTCCTGCCCGCGTTCGACTCGCCCACGGGCATCCCCTATCGCTTCGTCAACCTCCGCACGGGCAAGACGCGCGGCGAGGTGACGAATCCGGCCGAGGCCGGGACGCTCCTCGTGGAGTTCGGCGCGCTCTCGAAGCTCACGCGCAAAACGGTCTTCTACGAGAAGGCGAAGCGCGCTCTGGTCGAAACGTACAAGCGTCGCTCTGCGCTGGGGCTGGTCGGCAGCCGCATCAACGTCGAGACCGGCGAGTGGGTCGGGAAGACCAGCCACATCAGCGGCGGCATAGATTCTTACTACGAGTACCTGATCAAGTGCTGGCTCCTCTTCCGCGACGAGGACTGCCGGCGGATGTGGCTCGAATCGGTCGCGGCCGTCAACAAACATCTTGCCGACGACGCAGGCGGAGCGCTCTGGTACGGCTATGCTGACATGCAGACGGGCCGCCGCACCGCGACGAGCTACGGCGCGCTCGACGCCTTCTTCCCCGCCGTGCTCGCGCTCTCCGGCGACCTGGAACGCGCGCGGCGCCTGCAAGCCTCCTCGCTCAAGATGTGGCGCGCGAACGGCATCGAGCCTGAGAGCTTCGACTACCGCACGATGAAGGTCACGAGCGCGGGCTACCCTTTGCGCCCCGAGATCGTCGAGTCGGCCTACTACCTCCAACGCCTCACCGGCGACGCGCGCTACCTCCGCGAAGGCGCCGAGATGTTCGAAGACTTCGTCCGCCACTGCCGAACGGACGCGGGCTACGCCGCGCTCAAGAGCGTCAAGACCAAAGAGAAGGAGGACAACATGGAGAGCTTCCTCTTCGCCGAGACCTTCAAATACTTCTACCTCCTCTTCGCCCCGCCGCAGACGTTGGACTTCGACCGCGTCATCTTCAACACCGAGGCGCACCCGATTAGAAAGACGTGGCAGTAGCGCCGCCGGGGGGGGGGGGGGGGGGGGGTGTCGGAGGCACATAGCGGGGGGGGGGACGCTCCCTCACGGTCGGGCTGCTGCATTTGTCCGCCGCGCGCGGCCCGGCTATCCTCTACGGATGAATAACGTCGCCCGCGGGGCCTCTAACTTCTTACTGGTAGCGCTCGGGATACTCTCGGCCGCGTTCGGGCTCAAAGGCTTTCTGCTGTCGAGCCGCTTCATCGACGGCGGGGTGACGGGCGTCTCGATGCTCCTCTCGGACGTGCTGGGCGCGCCGCTCGCGCTCCTCATCCCCTTAATCAACCTGCCCTTCATCGCGCTCGGCTACAAGCAGGTCGGCGCGCGCTTCGCCTTGAAGAGCGCGGCGGCCATCGCGGGGCTCTCGCTCTGCCTCGCCCTCGTCCACTTCCCCGACGTGACGCCGGATAAACTTTTGACGGCCGTCTTCGGCGGCTTCTTCATCGGCGCGGGCATCGGCCTCGCCATCCGCGGCGGCGCCGTCCTCGACGGCACGGAGGTCGCGGCGCTCCTCGTCAGCAAGCGCAGCTCGCTGCTGCGCGTCGGCGACGTGATTCTCATCCTCAACGTCTTCATCTTCTCGGCCGCGGCCTTCTTCCTCGGCGTCGAATCGGCGCTCTACTCGATCCTCACCTACTTCGCCGCCTCGCGCACCATCGACTTCCTGCTCCACGGCCTTGAGGAGCACACGGCCGTCATCATCATGTCGGAGCGCAGCGAGGAGATTCGCCAATCCATCATCCGCGACCTCGCGCGCGGCGTCACCGTCTACAAGGGTCGCCGCGGCTGGACGGACGCCGAGCAGGACATCCTCTACTGCGTCGTCACGCGCCTGGAGATCGGCCGCGTCCGCTCGCTCGTCGAAGAGTACGACCCCTCGGCCTTCGTCGTCGTCCACCCGCTCTCCGACGTGCACGGCGGCGTCGTCAAGAAGCCCGCGCTCCACTGAGCCCGCCGCGTGTTATACTCACGCCTTACTCACGCCGGGGATTTTTCGTTCACGCTTATCGACCGAAGCTAACTGATGAAAGAAGAGAACCAGACAGACGCCCTGACCGGAACCGTCAAGGGGCCGGGCGAGCGGCCGCACGAGTATCTGTTCATCACGGCCGACAACGTGCGGGCGCGCATCGGCGAGTTCGTCTACTACACGGCGCGCGACGGGCAGGCGGAGCGGCGCATCATCGGCAACGTCACCGAGCGGCGCCTCGTGCGCAACCTCCCCGACACTTTCCTCTCCGACCCCGAGACGCCGCCGTCGGTCGTCTCGTCGCTCATCGGCCTCGACGGCGAGGGCTGCGAGCTGTACGAGATCACGGTCGAGACCATCGGCTATTTCCACCCGTCTCTAGGCGACTTCGTCAACCCGCGCATCCCGCCGCGCCCGGGCGACCCGGTCTTCCTCGCCTCTTCCGAGACGCTCGCGCAGTGTCTTTCGCCGAAGCGCGCGGGCGAAGTCGGCTCGGCGCACGTCGGAAGTCTGCTCACGCGCGAGGCGGGCGCGGTGCCCGTCGTACTCTCGATTAAGGACGTGGTCTCGACGCACCTCGCCATCCTCGCCTCGACCGGCTCGGGCAAGTCCTACACGGCGGGCGTGCTCGTCGAGGAGTTGATGCGCCCTTACAACCGCGCCGCCGTCCTCATCGTTGACCCGCACGGCGAGTACGACACGATGCGCTCCATCGAAGACGACCCGCGCTTCCAGGAGTCGCGCGACGGCTACAGGCCCGAGGTCAAGGTCTTCACGCACGAGCGCGTCAAGGTGCGCTTCTCTTCCCTGACCGAGGCGGACGTGAAGTACCTCCTGCCCGAGGGCACTTCGGAGAAGATGCTCCACTTCCTCTCGCAGGCGTTCCGCCAGTTGACCGCGACGCGACGCGGCGAGTTGTGGGGCTATCACGATTTGCGCGACGAGGTGAAGGCGCAGAAGTACGAAGGCTCAGACCGCGGCGACTCCGGCAACGCGAGTTCCATCGAAGGTCTGTTGTGGCGTTTGGATTCGCGCTTCGACAAGCCGAACTCCATCTTCTCGGATCACGAGCACATCCCGCTCGCAGAGATGTTCAAGCCCGGCCGCTGCACCGTCCTCCAACTCTCCGACATCGAGCAGAACGAGCAACAGGTCGTCGTCGCCACGCTCCTGCGCCGCGTCAACAAGGCGCGCATGGCGACCGTCCGCGGCGAGGCGCAGGAGGGCACCGACACACACCTCCCCTACCCCGTCTTCACGCTCCTCGAAGAGGCGCACCGCTTCGCGCCCGCCGGGCAGACGGTGGTCTCGACGAACATCCTCAAACAGATTCTCTCCGAGGGTCGCAAGTTCGGCGTCGGCATCGGCCTCATCACGCAGCGCCCCGGCAAGCTCGACCAGGACGTGCTCTCGCAATGCATGACGCAGGTCATCATGCGCATCGTCAACCCCGTCGATCAGGACACCGTCGCCAAGTCGGTCGAAGGCGCCGGCCGCCAGATGCTCAACGAACTCCCTGCTTTAACCAAAGGCCAGGCCGTCATCTCCGGCGTCGGCGTCAACACCCCCGTCATGTGCCGCGTCCGCGAACGCATCACCAAGCACGGCGGCGAGACCTTCGACGCCCCCACCGAATGGGCGCGCTGGCACGCCCCGGAATCACGCGAGCACCGCGAACAGGACGACGCCGTCCTCGCCGCCCCCCCCGCCAAACCCAAAAAACCCGAACGCGTCCGCGGCTTCCAGATTTAAGAAGAGGTAGAGTCAGGTGATTTTTTGGTATTGAGGTAATAGTGTGTTGCTGAAAAAGAGAAGTGGCGAGCCGTTTATATGACTCGCCGCTTCTTTCGGGTTGACTACTAGGCATCCCAAGCCGGTATTTCTTCGCCTAAGACCCAATGTAATTCTGACTTTCTTTCATAAGCCGCCTTACGTTTCTCCCTTAGCTTAATATCGCTTAGACCCGACTGCGGCTGTGCTAAAGCGCGACCCAATGTTTGATACTCATGCTTTAAATCTTCAAGCTTCGACCTTCTTTCTTCTTCAGTTCTCATCTTCTTTTCCTTTCACGCTGTTAATAAGTCTTTCAGTTCCCAGACTGTTTTAGTGATGCCTGCCTCCACCGCCGGAATGCAGCGCAGAGCCTTATGGATTCTGCAAAGCTATGATACGACACGCGGAGAGCGAGCGCAGCCTACGTCGCTCAGAGTCTGGTCGGGCTGGAAATGATTCTCGGGCCGGTGCAGGCGGCGCTGCTGGCTTTAGCCATCCGGCGGAAGTTTATGCGGTGAGGCCGGAGCGTACGAAATAGGATTGACTTGGTACGGGAATTTGGAATATCGTCCCGTGCCACAGGCAAGCGAGGCTGGGCCGTCGTAGAGCTTTAACCGGAGCCCCCGTCTCTTACCCGCCCGGCCGCGTCCTTTTCCTAGCCGCTTAGAGAACGCACACCTTAGAGGAGGGACTGTCCCAATGTTCCACGCACGCACGCGCATCCCGGCGCCCGCAAAGCTCGCGCTCCTCCTGTTGGCCGCGCTCGCGCTCCTCCCGACGGCGCTCGCGCAGAAGCCCGCCCCCGCCCCGGCCGACAGGGCACAGAACGAGCCGCCCTTCCACGACTACAAGGGCGTCCGCATCGGCATGGCGGCCGACGAGGCGCGCAAGCTCCTCGGCAACCCGACCGACAAGGACGACAAGCAGGAGGTCTTCGCCGTCAGCGACGACGAGTCCTGCCAGGTCTACTACGACGCGGCCAAGAAGGTCTCGGCCGTCTCCATCACCTACTTCAGCGCCAAGGCCGTCCCGGCGGTCAAGTCCGTCCTCGGCGAAGAGCCCGAGGCCAAGCAGGACGGCTCGTTCTCCAAGCTCATCCGCTTCCCGAAGGCCGGCTACTGGGTCTCCTACACCCGCACGTCCGGCAACTCGCCGATGATCATCATCGCCATGCAGAAGATCGAGCAGTGAGCGCGCCGCGCGCCGCCACGCTGCGGCCGTTCGCGCGACGACGCGCCGGGGGCACACACGCCCGCCGGCGCGTTGTTGCTTTTGACCCGCCGGGTGCTAAGATAAGCGCGACTTAAAAACGCCCCTTTCAAAAGCAGCGCGCCGAGTCCGACCCCCTCCCACGCCGGGGGCCTACGCGGACGCGCACACGCCGGGGCCTTACCGTTAGACCGAGCGCGGCGAAGGTGTCGGCGGCTGCGCCCGTACAAGAGGACTTTACATGGCGGACCAGAACGATTCGGCGCGGGCGGGCGAGCGGCGCATCACGTCCCTCCTCGCCAACCGGCGCGACGAGATTCTCAACCTCTGGATCAAGGAGCGCTTGGAGAACGACGAGTTCCGCGACGAGCTGATCTCGAAGAAGGATTTGCGCCAGCAGTCGCAACAGGTGCTCGATATGCTCGTGCAGGGCGTGCAGGACTCCGGCGGCGGCGACTTCGACCACACGGCCTTCGACGACCTGCGCCACTACCTCAACGAAATCTCGCACCTCCGCGCCGTCAAGGGCTACACGCCGCTTGAGAACGCGACCTACATCCTCTCTCTGCGTAACGTCGTCAGCCCGCTCCTCGCCGAAGAGTTGGAGGGGGACGCCGCCGCGCTCGTCCCCGAGATGAACTACTTCACGCGCCTCTTGGACAAGCTCGGGCTCGTCATGGTCGAGAACTTCATCCGCTCGCGCGAGGAGATCATCCGCCAGCAGCGCGCCGACATGCTCGAACTCTCGACCCCGGTCATCAAGGTCTGGGACAAGATTCTGACGCTCCCCGTCATCGGCACGTTGGATTCGCGCCGCGCGCAGATGATGATGGAGGCGCTGCTGCAAAAAGTGGTCGAGACCGGCTCGACCATCGCCATCCTCGACATCACCGGCGTGCGGACGATGGACACGCTCGTCGCCAACCACCTCATCAAGACCGTCACGGCCGCGCGCCTGATGGGCGCCCGCTGCATCCTGACGGGCGTCTCGCCCGCCATCGCGCAGACGATGGTGCAGCTCGGCATCGACCTGACGCAGATCACCACCCGCGCCCAGATGTCCGACGGCATCAAGCTCGCGCTCGAAATGATCGGCCGCACGGTCGTCCCGACCCGCGCCCTCGCCAAGCTCCAGAACGGCACCAACGGCGACCAGCTCCAAAAGATCGGCAAGCAGACCGAGCAGAGCATCACGGCGGGCGGAGAGAAGAAACAAGAGGCGTGAATGGTAAATAGTGAATGGTGAATAGAAAGAACTGTCTTCAACCATTCACCATTCACTATTTACCATTCACGAGAAAAACATGGACGGACAACAGCGGATTCCCATCCTGAAGGTCGGCCGGGTGCTGATCGTGCCGATTCAGGTGGACATGGACGACCAGACGGTGATGCACCTTCAGGAACGCATCCTCTCGGAGTTGGAGCGGACGGGCGCGCGCGGGGTGCTCATCGACATCTCCCTGCTTGAGATGGTGGACTCCTTCATCGGGCGCGTGCTCTCGGACATCGCGGCGATGGCGCGCATCATGGACGCGCGGACGGTGGTCGTCGGGATGCAGCCCGCCGTCGCCATCACGCTCGTCGAGCTGGGGCTTGAGCTGCGCGGCGTGGACACGGTGCTGAACGTGGACGAGGGCATCAGGCTGCTCCGCAGCGAGTTCGGCATCGACGAGGACGGGGACGAGTCGGCGGCCGACAGGGAGTGGGGCGCGCTTGCCGAGCAGATCAATCGCCCTTGAGGGCGAGCACGACATCGCGGTCGCGCGCGGCGAGGTGCGCCGGATGGCCGCCGCGCTCGGCTTCCGCATCATCGACCAGACGCGGCTCGCCACCGTCTGCTCGGAGCTGGCGCGCAACGTCGTCAAGTACGCCAAGCGCGGCCGCATGATCGCGCAGCCCCTCGACGCCGCGCAGGGCCGACCGGGACTGCGCCTCATCTTCGAGGACACAGGCCCCGGCATCCCCGACCTCGGCGCCGCCATGCGCGACGGCTTCTCGACGGGCCGCGGCCTCGGCAAAGGGCTCCCCGGCTCTAAGAGATTAGTGGACGTTTTCGAGATTGAATCGACGGTCGGCGTCGGCACGCGCGTGACCATCGTCAGGTGGCTGTAGCGATTTCGGATTGCTGATTGCGGATTGCGGATTTGAAAAGCAGGCGGAACGTCGCACGACCTTCGCGCTTCTTCAAATCCGCAATCCGCAATCAGCAATCCGCATTCTTTATGAGAGACTTTCACACGCAGGAGATCAAGGAGGAGGCGCACGTCGGCGCGGCGCGGCGCGGCGTGCGCCGGTTCGCGTCGGGGCTGAGGTTCTCGGACGACCAGCTCGCAGAGGTGGACATCGTCGTGCAGGAGATCGGCACCAACGCCGTGCGCTACGCGACGGGCGGCGGCTGCCTGCACTGGTCGGAGACGCTCGGCGAGGAGCCCGGGCTTGAGCTGTTCTACTTCGACAAGGGGCCGGGCGTTTACGATTTGGAAAGGGCTTTGCGCGACGGCGTCTCTTCGGGCGGGAGTCTGGGGACGGGCTTCGGCGCGATGCGGCGCCTGCTCGACGAGTTCGACGTTTACTCGACCGTGAAAGGCACGACGCGCCGCCTGACGACCCCGCGCCGTTCAACCTACGGCACGGGGCTGCTCGGCCGCAAGTGTGTCACGCCCGCGACGACCGAAGAGCAACGCGCGCGCGCGCGCCGGATGACGCGCCGCGTCGGCTGTTGGAGTCGCCCGCGACCCGGCGAGGATACCAACGGCGACGCCTCCTTCATCAAGGAGCACGGCGGCGAGACGCTGCTCGCGGTCGTGGACGGGCTCGGCC
>CAXTSK010000062.1:0-15087 GCA_964246655.1 uncultured Pyrinomonadaceae bacterium | reverse complement strand
GACCGCGGCCCACGGGGATCTTCGCGTCGATGGCCTTGATGCCGGTCTGCAGCGGCTGCTCGACCGGCTGGCGCTGGACCAGGCCGGGGGCCTTGGACTCGGCCGGGCGCGTGGCCTCGGCGTCGATGTCGCCCGCGTTGGCGTTCTCGGCGCGGGCGTGGCGCATCTCGCAGAATTGCTGCACCTGCTGGAAGAGCTGGCCGCACTGCTTCTCCGGCGACAGTCCGTAGCGCTGGCACTGCTGCTGTTGCCACGAGACGGCCTTCAGGAACTCGGTCTGGCGCGGCACGCCGTCGCAGAAGCCGGGCGTCGGGCGGCTCGCTTCGAGGCACGCGCGCATGAAGACGTTGATCTTGATCATGTCGGTGAAGCCCTCGGCGCGCGCGTGGCGGGCGACCGCTTCGTTCAGGCAGCCCTCGTTGTCCGAGCGACGGCCGTACTCCACGCCCTCGTTAAAGGTCTGCTTGCCCGCCTCCACCAGCCCCGGCCCGTACGTCCGCGCGACGAAGAAGACCGCGACCACGCCCCCCACGAAGAGCAAGACCAGCAGCACCCCGACGACGAGCAGCACCTTCATCCAAGTGGGCATGATGACCTCCGGTCAGTAGGCGGTAGGCAGATGGCAGTAGGCAGCCGCTCCGCGCTTCGGACGTTGAAAGGTTAATTCAATGTTCTCGACGGCAGGGCTTTCAACTGCCTACTGCCATCTGCCTACTGCCTACTTCCTTTCGTACACGACCCCGCCGTCGAAGACGGTGATGTCCGGCTCGGTCTGTAAGATTTCGCGGGGGGCGATGGTCAGGAGGTCTTTCGAGTGGACGACGAGGTCGGCGAGCATCCCCGCGACGACCTGCCCCTTCTCGCGCTCCTCGAAGCTGGCGTAGGCCGACTCGGCCGTGTAGTTGCGGATGGCGTCTTCAATCGACAGCCGCTCCTCGGGCCACCAGCCGCCCGCGGGCTCGCCTTCGATGCTCTGGCGCGTGACCGCGGCGTAGAGGCCGAGGTAGGGGTTGACGGGCTCGACCGGCCAGTCGGTGCCGAAGGGGACGTGGACGCCGTGTGCCATGAACGTGTGCCAACTGTAAGCCCCGAGCACGCGATACTCGCCGAGTCTGTCCTGCGCCCAGCGCTTGTCCGAGATGGCGTGCGACGGTTGCATCGAGGCGATGACGCCCAGGTCGCGGAAGCGCGCGAAGTCCAGGGGCGAGACGACCTGCGCGTGCTCGATGCGGTGGCGCGGCGACACGATCCTTGAGGAGATGACGCGCTCTGACACCTTCGACTCCTGCGGCGGCGCACCCGGAGACAAGATCGCAACCCGCGCGACCAGACGCTCCTCCGTCACCCCCCCGGTTTCCTTCGCGGCCTGGAAGCCGTCGAGCGCCATGTGGTTCGCGCGGTCGCCGATGCAGTGGAGCGCGATTTGGAAGCCGGCGGCGTCGCGCTCGACGATCATCTTCGTCAACTGCTCGGGCGGCATGCGCGGGATGCCGCTGTTGTGCGGGTCGTCGGCGAAGGGCGCGAGCATGGCCGCGGTGCGCGAGCCGAGCGTACCGTCTACATATCCTTTGAGGGCGGTCAGGCGCAGCCGCAGCGGGTCGTCCTTGTGCGACTCGAACTCCGCGCGCTCGCGCTTCAGTTCTTCAACTGTTCGGTCGAACTGCTGCCACTCGGCGACGCGCACGGTGAGCTTGCCCTCCTTGAGCAACTCGCGGTAGAGCGGCGTCGCCTCGAAGCTCGGCACGTCGTTGGCCTGCACGGAGGTGAGCCCGTAGCGCCGCGCCTCGGCGAGCGCGCGGGTGAGCGCCTCCAACATCTCCGCGCGCGTCGGCGCGGGCACGACCTTCAAGACGAGGCCGCCCGCCGTCTCCTTCAGAATTCCCGTCGGCTCGCCGTCCGCGTCGTGGAGGATTTCGCCGCCCTGCGGGTCGCGCGTCTCGCGCGTCACGTTCCCTTTTTGCAAGGCGAGCGTGTTGGCCCACGAGACGTGCCCGTCCACGCGCTGGAGGATGACGGGGTTGTTGGGCGCGACTTCGTCGAGGTCTTTCTTCGTCGGCCACGCGCCGCCCCAGAGCGTGTGATCCCAACCGCGCCCTGTAACCCACGCGCCCGCGGGCAGCTCGCGCGCGCGCGCCGCCACGCGCGCCTTCGCCTCGGCGAGCGTCTTCGCGCCGACGAGGTTCACGCGCAGAAGGCTCAGGCCGCCGCCGAGGAAGTGTATGTGCGCGTCGTTGAAGCCGGGCGTGACCAGCCGACCTTTGAGGTCGATGGTGCGCGCGGCCGTGTAGCGGGCGGCGATCTCGCGCGAGGTGCCGACGGCGACGATGCGGTTGCCTTCGACGGCGACGGCCTCGGCCAGCGTGCCGCGCGCGTCGGCGGTGAAGACTTTGCCGCCCGTGAGGACGAGGCTGACGTTGCGCCTTCTCTGCCGCGCGGTCCCGACGGGAGCGAGAGCCGCCGCCGCGCAGACGGCCGCCAGCAGCAGTGTCAGTGCGAGCTTTGTGCGCAGAAGCATCTTTAACGAACTCTTGCGGGACAGGGATGAGCCGAGACGCGCTTTTATACCACCTTTGTAGAGATTGCGGAATTCGGATTGATGAGGGCCGCCGGGCTTTCAATTTCGCAATCCGCATTCCGCAATCCGAAATCTGCTAGACTCGACAGTCGAATCTCATGCAAACGGCGACGGCAGAACAGCAGAGGGACGAGCGCGTCTCGCGCGCCTATCGCTTCGCAGACCTCAACGGCTACAGTCTCAAACAACGACTCGCCATCCGCGCCGCCGGCTTCCTCTTCCCACTTCTCATCCGCGCTATCGGCTCAACGCTCCGCTTCAACGTCGAAGGGCAGGAGCACTGGGACGAGGCCGCGCGCGGGGGGCGTCTGCCCATCTACACCTTCTGGCACGACCGCATCTTCGCCGGCACATATTTCTTCCGCCGCCGCCGCATCGTCGTCATGACCTCGCAGAGCTTCGACGGCGAGTACATCGCGCGCTTCATCCAGCGCATGGGCTTCGGCGCGGTGCGCGGCTCGTCCACGCGCGGCGGCGTCGGCGCGCTCGTCGAACTGACGAGGCTCGTGCGCAAGGGCTGCCCCGCCGGCTTCTCCATCGACGGCCCGCGCGGGCCGCGCCACGTCGCCAAGATGGGCGCCGTCCTCCTCGCCAAGAAGACCGGCCAGGCCGTCCTCCCCTTCGGCGTCAACGCCGAGCGCTTCTGGTCTCTGAAGAGCTGGGACCGGATGCAGATTCCGAAACCCTTCTCGCGCGTCCGCGTCCGCTTCGCCCCGCCCATCCGCGTCCCGGCCGAAGCGGATGAGCTGACTTTGAACGATAAGCGCGAAGAGTTGCAGCGCGCGCTCGAAGAGGTCAGCCCTTGAGGCCGCCCGAACCGTGGCGCGGCCTCAGCCTGGTGTAGTAGGATTGCCCCACCACCCCAAGCAGTTCTGAAGACTTTAACCCGGCTGAGCACGGAAACCTTTCTTCCGAGGAGACTCGCTATGATAAATGAGGAGCGCATCAAGAACCTTCTACTCGAACTCGTCCAGATCGACTCCGTCTCGCGCGAGGAGCGCGACGTGGCCCAGCGCATCAAGACTTACTGCGAGGAGTTGGGCGCCGAGGTCTTCATCGACGACGCCGGGAGCAAGGTCGGCGGCAACACCGGCAACGTCATCGCGCGCTTCCCCGGCACCCTTCCCTCGGCCGAACCCATCATGATGTCGGCGCACATGGATACGGTCGTCCCCGGCAAGGGCGTCAAGCCCATCGTCGAGGGCGACATCATCCGCACCGACGGCTCGACCGTGTTGGGCGGCGACGACAAGTCGGGCTGCTCCGTCATCATCGAGACCGTCCGCTGCCTGCAAGAGCAATCGATCCCGCACGCGCCCATCGACGCCGTCTTCTCCATCTGCGAGGAGGTCGGCCTGCTCGGCGCCAAGCACCTCGACCTGTCGAAGGTGCGCGCGAAGTACGGCATCGTCTTCGACTCCGACGACCCCGGCTTCCTCTTCACGAAAGGCCCTTCGGCCGACCACTTCGAGATCAAGATTCACGGTCTCGAATCGCACGCGGGCGTCGCGCCCGAGTACGGCATCTCCGCCATCCGCGTCGCCGCCGAGGCCATCATGAACATGAAGCTCTTCCGCATCGACGAAGAGACGACCGCCAACATCGGCGTCATCCGCGGCGGCGAGGCGACCAACATCATCACCAACCTCGTCACGCTCAAGGGCGAGGCGCGCTCGCTCGACGACGCCAAGCTCGACGCGCAGACCCGTCACATCATCAAGTGCTGCGAGGACGCGGCCGCGAAGTACGAGGTCACGGTGGACGGCGTGACGACGAAGGCGCGCGTCGAGTCGCACGTCACGCGCGAGTACCACGCGATGGACGTGTCCGACGAATCGCGCGTCGTGAAGCTGGTGATAGAGGCCGCCGCGCGCATGGGGCTCAAGGTCGAGACGATGGCCTCGGGCGGCGGCTGCGACGCCAACATCTTCAACCGGCGCGGCATCGAATGCGCCAACCTCGGCACGGGCATGCGCGCCATCCACACCGTCAAAGAGTGGCTCGACGTGAAAGACATGTACGCCTCCGCCAACATGACCTTAGAGATCATGCGCCTCAACGGCGAGGCCGCGCTCAAGTAAGAATGAAGGCCGCGCGAGAATCCGCCGCGTCAGCGGCGTTAGTGCGCGTTAGTTCGTCCTCTCTTTTAACTTCTTCGCCGGAGACCGTGATGAAACTTGCCCAGCACGCCAAGCTATTGCTCGCCGCCGCCGTCTTACTGTCGGCCCTGCCTTTCGATTCGAGCGCGCAGCGCCGCGCGCCGGCGCGCCGCGCGGCACCGCAGAACGACATCGAACGCAAGGTCGAAGCGTTGCTGGCGCGGATGACGCTCGAAGAGAAGCTGGGGCAGTTGCAGCAGTCGGGCGGCGACATCAACGGGAAGGCGAATCCCGATTTGATTGAGGCGGCGCGCGCTGGGCGCTTGGGCTCGACGCTCGGCGTGCGCGGGGCGAAGAACGCGAACGAGTTGCAGCGCGCGGCCGTCGAGGGCTCGCGGCTGAAGATTCCGCTCATCTTCGGGTTCGACGTGATTCACGGCTACCGGACTATCTTCCCGATTCCTTTGGGCGAGGCGGCGAGTTGGGACCCGGCCGTGGCGGAGCGCTCGGCCTACGTCGCGGCGACGGAGTCGCGCGCGGCGGGCGTGGCGTGGACTTTCGCGCCGATGGTGGACGTGGCGCGCGACGCGCGCTGGGGCCGCATCACCGAGGGCGCGGGCGAGGACACGTACCTCGGCGCGGCCTTCGCGCGTGCGCGCGTGCGCGGCTTTCAAGGGTCGGACTACTCGGCGCAGGATCGAGTCGTCGCGTGCGCCAAGCACTTCGTCGCCTACGGCGCGGCCGAGTCGGGGCGCGACTACAACACGACCGACATGAGCGAGCAGCGGTTGCGCGAAGTCTACCTGCCGCCCTTCAAAGCCGCGGTGGACGCGGGCGTCGGCACGCTGATGAGCGCCTTCAACGATTTGAACGGCGTGCCCGCGTCGGGGAACCGCTTCACGCTGACGAAGGTCTTGCGCGGCGAGTGGGGCTTCGACGGGTTCGTCGTGAGCGACTACACGTCTGTGACCGAGATGATCGCGCACGGCTACGCCGCGGACGGCGCGGACGCCGCGCGTCTCGCCTTGTCGTCGGGCGTGGACATGGAGATGGTCGGCCGCCTCTACAACGAGAACGGCGCGGAGTTGTTGAGACAAAGCAAGCTGAAGATGACGGACGTGGACGAGGCCGTCCGGCGCATCCTGCGCGTAAAGTTCCGCGCCGGCCTCTTCGAACGCCCTTACGTTGACGAGGGGCGAGAGTCTTCCGTCATTCTTAACGCCGAGCACCTGCGCGCGGCGCGCGAGGTGGCGGCGCGCTCGCTCGTGCTGCTGAAGAACGAGCGCGAGACTCTTCCTTTCCGCAAGGACGTGCGCACGGTCGCCGTCGTCGGCCCGCTCGCGGACGACCCGCGCGCCATCATCGGCTCTTGGTCGGGCGACGGCAGGCCGCAGGACTCTCTGACGTTGCTGCAAGCGGTCAAGGCGAAGGTCTCGCCGCGCACGAAAGTTCTGTACGAGAAGGGCGTGGCGGTTGAAGGGCGCGGCATCATGGGCAACTACGACGCGCCGCCGCCCAACCCGAGCGCCGCGGGCGGGACGAACGTCGCCGCCGCGGGCGACATCGACCCCGCGCGCCTGGCGGCGACGCCGACCGCGTCGAACTCCATCAACGAGGCCGTCCGCGCCGCGCGCGACGCGGACGCAGTCATCGTCGCCGTCGGCGAGACGGCCGACATGAGCGGCGAGGCCGCCTCGCGCACGTCTCTGGATTTGCCGGGCCGCCAGTTGGAGTTGCTTCAGGCCATACACCAGACGGGCAAGCCCTACGCCGTCGTGCTGATGAACGGGCGGCCCCTCTCGATCAACTGGGTCGCGGAGAACTCGCCCGCGATACTCGAAGCGTGGTTCCCGGGCACGCGCGGCGGCGAGGCCGTCGCCGACGCACTCTTCGGCGACTACAACCCAGGCGGCAAGCTCCCCGTCACCTTCCCGCGCGCGGCGGGCCAGGAGCCGCTCTACTACAACCAGACGACGACGGGCCGCCCGCCCACGAACGAGAAGTACACGTCGAAATACCTCGACGTGCCCGTCGCGCCGCTCTATCCCTTCGGCCACGGCCTCTCGTACACAACCTTCCGCCTCTCGAACCTGCGCGTGAGCGCGCCGCGCATCCCGGCCTCGGGCAGCGTCGAAGTGAACGTCGATGTCGAGAACACGGGACGGCGCGCGGGCGACGAGGTCGTCCAGCTCTACACGCGCGACGTGGCCGCCTCGCGCGTCCGCCCCGTCAAGGAGTTGAAAGGCTTCCGCCGCGTCACGCTCCAACCCGGCGAGCGCCGCACGCTGACCTTCAAACTCACCCCGGCCGAACTCGGCTTCTACAACGAAGCGCTGCGCTACGTCGTCGAACCCGGCACCTTCAAACTCATGGCCGGCCGCAGCTCTGCCGACCCCGAGATGTTAGAAGCGACGTTCGAAGTCACGGCGAGATAAGGATGAGTGAAGAGGAGACAGGGCGCGAGGGGTATCGCAGCGGGTACGTGGCGCTGGTGGGGCGGCCGAACGCGGGGAAGTCTACGCTGCTGAATCGGATGGTGGGCGAGAAGATCGCGGCCGTGTCGAACAAGCCGCAGACGACGCGGCACCAGATTCGGGGCGTGATTACGAGGCCGAAGGGGCAGATTGTTTTAGTTGACACGCCGGGCGTGCACCAGCCGGGGTATTTGCTTAATCGAAGGATGATGGCGGCCGTGCACGACGCGCTCGAAGGCGTTGACCTCGTGTGCCTCATCCGCGACGCGAGCGTTTCGACGGGCAACGGCGACCGCTTCGTCTTAGACCTCGTGAAGCGCTCGGGCAAGCCCGCGCTGCTGCTCCTCAACAAGACGGATAAGCTCGACGACAAGCGCCAGCTCCTCCCGCTCATCGAGTGGTACTCGCGCGAGCACGAGTGGCGCGGCGTCGTCCCGCTCTCGGCGCGCACGGGCGACCAGTTGGAAGACTTAGTCCGCGAGTTCGTCGAGAACCTCCCCGAGGGCGAGCCCATCTTCGCGGAGGACGAGCTGACCGACCAGTCGATGCGCGCGCTCGTCGCTGAGATGGTGCGCGAGAAGATTCTGCACGTCACCGGCGAGGAGATACCTTACGTGACGGCGGTCGTCACCGAGCGCTACGAGGAGGTGTCGGACGAACTCGCACGCATCTACTGCGCCATCTACGTCGAGCGCGACACGCAGAAGAGCATCATCATCGGGAAGGGCGGCGCTCGACTCAAGAAGGTCGGCACCGAGGCGCGGCGCGACATCGAGCGGCTGTTGGGGCACAAGGTCTACCTCGAACTCTTCGTCAAGGTCGAGGAGGGCTGGCGCGACTCGCCGCGCGCCTTGAGCGAGATGGGCATCGAAGAGTAGTAGGGCGCGATGAAGAGGCGGAAGGAGGAGGAGCGGCTCAAGCTGAAGCGCGGCCACCAATGGCGCGCGCGACCGGGGCACAGGATTTTCGTGGCCGACCGCGGCGCCGTGCGCTTCGACTTCCCCGACAGCTGGGTGCTCAAGATGAACGAGCGCACGGTCTGCCTCTACGACCGCGAGCCGCCCGCCGACGACTGCCGCCTCGAAGTCTCCTTCACGCGCCTGCCGCCCATCGATTGGAGCGGGATGCCCGTCGAGCAGTTGTTGGAGACGGCCGTCGGGAGCGACACGCGCGATGTGGGCGGGCGCGGGCGAACCTACTGCGTCCGCCGCCACGGCCTGCGCCTCGCGTGGACTGAGCTGACCTTCACCGACCCGGTCGAAGGGCGCCCGGCGCGCTCGCGCGTCCTCGTCGGTCTGGGCAACAACGTGCAGTGCCTCATCACCCTCGACTTCTGGGCCGACGGCGCCGCGCGCGTCGCGCCCGCCTGGGACGAGGTCGTCCGCACGCTCGAACTCGGCATCCACATCGAAGACCCGACCACGGGCCTCCGCCGCGACCCTTCGTTGAATTGAAAGGGAGGTGTTGGGTGTTGGGTGTTGGGTAAAAGGCGGTTCTTCCCCAACCCTAAAACCCAACACCCAACACCCAACACTTATGAACTGGTACGCACTCGACTTGAGCTGCACGGATGAGGCGCGGGAGGCCGTCGAGTACGCGTTGATGGAGGCGGGCGCGCTCGGGACGGAGGGGGAGGTGTCCGCGGGGCCGGACGGTCTGGTTCGTGTGACGGCGTACTTCGAGGCGCCGCCGGAGGTAGAGCGCGTGCGCGCGTCGCTTGCGGAAGCGCTGCGCGTCTACGGGCTCACGTCGTCGGACGTACGCGAGATGAAGTTCCGCGAGGTCGAGGGGCGCGACTGGCTCGCGGAGTGGAAGAAGGGTTGGCGACCCGTCGAGGTCGGGCGCTTCGTCGTCGCGCCGCCGTGGAGCGAGGTCGAGGAGGGCGGCGGCCGTCTCGTCATACGCGTCGAGCCGGGCATGGCCTTCGGGACGGGCACGCACGAGACGACGCGCCTGTGCCTGGCGGCGATTGAAAAGCACTTCCGCGGGATGAGCTTCCTCGACGTGGGCACGGGCACGGGCATCCTCGCCATCGCCGCCGCGAAGCTCGACCCTTCGGCGCGCGTCGAGGCGTGCGACACAGACCCTCTGGCCGTCTCGGTCGCCGAAGAGAACGCGCGCCTCAACGGCGTGGCCGCCCGCATCGACTTCCCCGTCGGCCCGGTGGCCGATACGACCGCTTCGGCCGACCTCGTCTGCGCCAACCTGACGGCGGACGTGATCCTGCCGCTGCTGCCCGCGCTGCTCGGAGCCACCTGCGGCCGCCTCGTCCTCTCCGGCATCCTCGCGACGCAGGCCGCGCAGGTCGCCGCGCGCCTGATTGAGTTAGGCGTCGGCGACTACGAGATGGAGAGAGACGGCGAGTGGGTGGCGATAACGATTTGAACAGGGAGTTTGAGGGGGTGTTGGGTGTTGGGTTTTAGGTGTTGGGTAAAAGGCGTTTCTTCCCCAACACCTAAAACCTAACACCCAACACCCCTCTTTAAAGTCGAATGACGAGAAGAAGGTTCTACGCGCCGCCGGGTGCGTTCGCGGCGGGCGGGGTGTTGCTGTCGGATGAGGAGTCGCGACACCTCCGCGACGTGCTGCGCCTGCGCGCGGGCGACGAGGCGCAGGTGTTCGACGGCGAGGGGCGCGAGTTCGCCTGCGTCGTGGCGGACGCGGGAGGACGCTAGGAGGCGGCGCGGCTCGAAGTGCGCGGGGCCGTAGAGCCGCCGAGCCCGGAGTCGCCGCTTGAGCTGACGCTCGCCGTCGCGCTGTTGAAGGGCGAGAAGTTCGACCTCGTCGTGCAGAAGGCGACCGAGTTGGGCGCCGCGCGCGTCGTGCCCGTCGAGACGAAGCGCTCGGACGTGCGTCTGCGGGACGAGCGCGACACGTCGAAGCGGGTCGAGCGCCGACGCCGCCACGCGCTCGAAGCCGCGAAGCAATCGGGGCGCGCGCGCGTGCCCGCGGTCGATGAGCCCATCCCTTTCGCCGTGTTCGTCGGACTCAAGCCGCGCGCACACGAGGTAAGCGTCCTCTTCGCCGAAGGCGGCGGCGCGGCGCTGGAATCTCTTACGACAGAGACGAGCGAGCGCCCTTCCGCCATCACTGCCCTCGTCGGCCCCGAAGGCGGCTGGGAGGAAGAGGAGATCGAACTCGCGCGCGCGCACGGCTGGCACGTCGTCACCCTCGGCGGCCGCACGCTCCGCGCCGAGACCGCCGCGATTACGGTCTGCGCGCTGCTCCAACATCTCTACGGCGACTTGAAGTGAAGACAGTAGTAGCAAGTAGACAGTAGAAAAGCTTTGTTCCTACCGGCTACTGACTACTGTCTACTCTTTTCTTTTTTCCTCCGTGGGCGCAGAATACTCGGGCGTCGTCGGGCGACTGAAAAAAGAAAACGCGGGCGCGGGTCGCGGCGTATAAGTTTCAGGCCGGACAACCTGAGGCGGGAGATTCCGAAACGAATGGCTTACAGCAGGGATGAGGCGGTCGAGGCCGCGCGGAAGGATTTGGCGGAGCGGCTCGGCGTCGCCGCAGGCGAGGTCGAAGAGGCCGAGGTCTCCGAGGCCGACTTCCCCAACACGGCGCTCGGCGCGCCCCTTCGCGACGAGATGAGCGGGATGATGATCACCTCCGGCTGGCGCATACGCCTCGCCGCCCGCGGCGAAACTTACGAGTACCGCGCCGACCGCAGGCAGCTCCGCCTATACGACTTCAAAGGGAAGAACCATAAGATATGAAGGGGGTGTTGGGTTCTAGGTGTTGGGTGTTGGGTAAAAGCAGACGCCTTACCTAACACCCAACACCCAACACCTCTACCAAGGAGTAAGCGATGAACCGGAGAAATTACACCCTTCACTTCGCGCTGGCGGGCGCGCTCGTCGTGCTGGCGGCCGCGGCCGGGCGGATCGAGCGCTGGGAGGTGAAGCGCGAGGTCGTGCTGAAGCGCGAGGTGACCGTCGTGCCGCCCGCGCCGGCCGCATACCCCCCGCTCGTGGTCGGTGACGACGGAGAGCGCGAGGCGGAGGTGCTCGTGCGCTTCAAGCCGGGCGTCTCCGAGGAGCGCATGGAGGAGATCGCCGCGTCGCTGAACGACCGCGTCGAGGACGAGATCGAGTCGGTCGAAGGGCTCGCCGCCATCGACGACCTCGACGACCGGCAGGCCGAGCAGGTCGCCGCGGAGTACGCCTCGCTCCCCGAGGTCGAGTACGCCGAGCCGAACTTCCGCATCGAGCTGGACGACCCGCAGGGCGTCGAGTACAGCAGGTCGTTCGAGCAGCCGCGCGCCGCGTCCGGCCCCAACGATCCGCGTTTCGCGGAGCAGTGGGGTCTCCTCAACACGGGCCAGCGCCAGGGCCGCGCCGAGGCCGACATCAGCGCGCTGGCCGCTTGGGACAAGACGCAGGGGAGTAAGAAGGTCGTCGTCGCCGTCCTCGACAGCGGCGTCGATTACACGCACCCCGACCTCGCCGGCAACATGTGGCACCGCCCCGACGACATGGAGATGTACGTCGATCCGCAGCTCGGCGTGATGGACGACTCCGAGGGCTTCAGCGCCGTCGAGAGCGAGCGCGACCCGATGGACGAGAACGGCCACGGCACGCACTGCGCCGGCATCGTCGGCGCCGAGGGCGACAACGGCCTCGGCATCGTCGGCGTCAACTGGCACGTCGAGATCATGCCCTTGAAGTTCATGGGGCGCGGCGGCTTCGGCTCGACGAAGGACGCCATTGAGGCCATCAACTACGTCATCGCGCGCAAGAAGGACGGCGTCAACGTCCGCGTCATCAGCGCGAGCTGGGGCTCGACCTCGCGCTCGAAGGCGCTCGAAGACGTGATCCGCAAGGCGGGCGAAGCGGACATCCTCTTCGTCGCCGCCGCGGGCAACGACAACACGGACAACGACCGCCGGCCGCACTTCCCTTCGAACTATAAGCTGCCGAACGTCATGTCGGTGGCCGCGCTCGACCGCAACGACGAGCGCGCCTCGTTCTCGAACTTCGGCGCGAAGAGCGTCCACGTCGCCGCGCCGGGCAAGGAGATTCTCTCGACGTGGCTGGGCGGCGAGTACGAGGAGCACTCGGGCACCTCGATGGCGACGCCGTTCGTCGCGGGCGTCGCCGGGCTGGTGCTCTCGGTCGAGCCGAACCTCTCGGTGAAGGAGCTGCGCGACCGCCTCATGAACACGGTCGATAAGCTCGACTCGCTCAAGGGCAAGGTCGTCTCCGGCGGCCGCGTCAACGCCGCGCGCGCCGTCGGCGCGACGCAGATCAAGTAGAGGCAGTAGCCCGACCGTGAGGGAGGGCGTCGGCCAAACACGAATGGAGGGTTGATGAAGGACGGCGGGTCTTTCATCAACCCTCTTTCCTTTGTCGATCAGTAAGCCCTCCCTCACGGTCGGGCTTCCGCCTCAACCCGCTCTTAGGTATGATGTCCCCGCCGGAAATCCAAAACTCAATAGAAGGCAGGGAGACGAACGATGAGCGCGTCAACGCCGACCAGGGACACGAGTGCCGAACTCGACCAACTTTGCATCAACACCATCCGCGCACTCTCCATCGACGCCGTGCAGCGCGCCGAGTCCGGCCACCCCGGCCTGCCCCTGGGCACCGCGCCGATGGCCTACCTTCTCTGGACGCGCTTCATGCGCCACAACCCGAAGAATCCTAAGTGGCAGGGGCGCGACCGCTTCCTGCTCTCGGCTGGGCACGGCTCGATGCTGCTCTACTCTCTGCTGCACCTGACGGGCTACGACCTCCCGCTCGAAGAGTTGAAGCACTTCCGCCAGTGGGGCTCGAAGACGCCGGGCCACCCCGAGAACATTTTGACGCCGGGCGTCGAGATCACGACCGGGCCGCTCGGGCAAGGGTTCGCCAACGGCGTCGGGATGGCGATGGGCGCCGCGCACCTCGGCGCGAAGTTCAACCGCGAAGGCTTCCCGCTCGTCGATAACTACGTCTACGCCATCGTCTCCGACGGCGACCTGATGGAGGGCGTGTCCGCCGAGGCCGCCTCGCTCGCAGGGCACTTGAAACTCGGCAAGCTCGTCTACCTCTACGACGACAACCACGTGACCATCGAAGGCTTCACCTCGCTCGCCTACTCGGACGACGTGCCGAAGCGCTTCGACGCGTACGGCTGGCACACCAGCACGGTCGCGGACGGTAACGACCTCGACGCCATCGAGAAGGCCATCCGCGACGCGCAGGCCGTCACGGACAAGCCCTCGCTCATCTCCGTCAAGACCGTCATCGGCTTCGGCATGCCGACCGCGGGCACGCGCAAGGCGCACTCCGACGCGCCCGGCGCGGAGGCGGTCAAGGAGACGAAGCGCGCCCTCGGCTGGCCCGAAGACAAGGACTTCTACATTCCCGACGAGGCGCTCGCAGAGTTCCGCAAGTGCGTCGAGCGCGGCGAGCAACAGGAACGTGAGTGGGACGAGCTGGTCGAGCGCTACGCGAGCGAGTCGCCCGAACAGGGCGAGGCTTGGCGCGTGACGATGAGCGGCGACCTGCCCGCGGACTGGGAGTCGCACCTGCCCACGTTTGAAGGCGCCAAGTCCATCGCGACGCGGCAGGCGAGCGGCGAGGTCATCAACGCGCTCGCGCCGCACCTGCCGACGCTCGTCGGCGGCTCGGCCGACCTCGGCCCCTCGACCAACACCGACATCAAGGACGGCGGCAGCTTCCAGTTCGGCTCCTACGAAGGGCGCATCATCCACTTCGGCGTCCGCGAGCACGGCATGGGCGCGGCGCTCACGGGGATGAGCCTGAACGGCGGGCTGATTCCTTATGGCGCGACCTTCATGTGCTTCTCCGACTACATGAAGCCCGCGATCCGTCTGGCCGCGCTCTCGCACGTGCAGGTCGTCTACGTCTTCACGCACGACTCGATAGGCTTAGGCGAAGACGGCCCGACGCACCAGCCCGTCGAACAGCTCGCGGGCCTGCGCGCCATCCCGAACCTTTTCGTCATCCGCCCGTGCGACGTGCACGAGACGCGCGAGGCTTGGCGCCTCGCCATCCGCCGGCGCCACGCGCCGACCGCGCTCGTCCTCACGCGCCAGAAGCTCCCGCTCATCGACCGCGCGAACACGTACGCCTCGGCCGAAGGCACGCGCCGCGGCGCATACGTCCTCGCCGACGGAACGGACGCGGAAGGGAAGACGGTGACGCCCGAACTCATCCTGCTCTCGACCGGCTCCGAGGTCTCGCTCTGCCTCGAAGCGCGCGACGCGTTGCAGAAGGAGGGCACGCCGACGCGCGTCGTCTCGATGCCCTGCTGGGACCTGTTCGAGGAGCAGGACGCCGAATACCGCGAGAGCGTCATTCCTTCTTCGGTCAAAGCCCGCCTCGGCGTCGAAGCCGCCGCCAGCCTCGGCTGGCACCGCTGGGTCGGCGACTCCGGCGACGTGCTCTGCCTCGACAAGTTCGGCGCCTCCGCCCCCGGCGCCACCGCCTTGAAAGAACTCGGGTTCAACGTCGATAACCTGTTGGCCCGCGCCCGCGCTCTGCTCGACAGTTAACGTGACACCATTACGAAGCAAGAGGGGCGGGGCTTGTCCCCGCCCTTACTTTTTTAGAAGACGACGTTCAAAGCCGACGGCATGACTTGAAACTCCGCGGGCGTGTGGCCGCGCGGGTCGCCGTCGGCTTCGACGCCGAGCGAGTCCGTGGGGTCTAACGTCTCTATGCGGACGTGCGCGGGGCGGGGGGGGTTGGGGGGGGGGCGTTTGCCGGGGCCGGCGGGGTGGGCGCGGGAGAGTTCGCGGAGCAGCGCGGGGCGGGAGATGTCTGCGACGGCGAGCACGTCGAGGAGGCCGTCGGTGAGGCTCGCTGCGGGCGAGAGGTTCATGCCGCCGCCGGCGTAGGTGCCGTTGACGACGGCGAGCAAATTTGTCCCGCACTCCTGCCAGACGCGGCCGTCCGCGTTGACGCGCACGTCCGCATAGAGA
>CAXTSK010000061.1:0-15208 GCA_964246655.1 uncultured Pyrinomonadaceae bacterium | reverse complement strand
CCCTCCCGCCCCCCCGCAACTTCAGAATTTTTACAGCTCTTGCCCCCGCCTTCGTCAGCCTTGTGACGCCGGGCGGGCCCGGGGCAGGGGGCTCGACGCGGTACGCCGTCGGCTTCAGCCCGGCGGCCGCCCCATTCGCCCCGGCGCCGACCGTCGTCACGGCCACGAAGACGGACTCGTGGGACGACACGGCCACTCCCGACGGCAAGGCCGAGCCCGGCCAGACCATCACGTACGACGTGAACGTCGCCAACACGGGCGCGGCCGACGCCACCGGAGTCAACTTCAGCGACCCCATTGACTCGAACACGACGCTCGTGCCGGGCTCGCTGCGGGTCTCGCCGCTGGCCTTCGCCGACAGCTACAGCGCGACCATCAACACGACCCTGAACATCTCCGCGCCCGGCGTCCTCGCCAACGACACGGGCACGCCCTCGCCCACGGCCCAGCCCATCGCGGCCGGCCCGACCACGCAGGGCGGCACCGTCACGCTCAACGCCGACGGCAGCTTCAGCTACACGCCGGCCACGGGCTTCCAGGGCGCCGACACCTTCAACTACACGGCCACGAACGGCACGACGCCGAACGACACGGCGACGGTGACGATCAACGTGGACGCAGGCCCGGCCGTTACCACCACCTCGCCCACGAACGGCGCGAACAACGTCGCGCAGAACACCAACATCACGATCAACTTCACCGAGCCGGTCAACGCCACGACCGCCTCGTTCTCCGTCCAGTGTCCGACGGGCTCGCCGCAGACCTTCACGCTGAGCGCCTCGCCCGCCGCGAGCTTCACGCTCGACCCGACAGCAGACCTCCCGGCCGGCACGACCTGTACGGTGACGGTCTTCGCCAACCAGATCACCGACGCCGACACCTTCGACCCGCCCGACCAGATGGCCGCCGACTACACCTTCAGCTTCGGCGTCAAGCCGCTGGCGGTTGACGACATGCGCTCGGCCACCGGCAACGTGCACATCAACACCGCGACGACCGGCTACAGCGTGCTCGCCAACGACCAGGCGCCCGGCGCCACCGTCACCGCCTTCGACGCGACCAGCGCGAACGGCGGCCAGGTCGTAGTGAACACCGCGACGGGCACGTTCAGCTACAACCCGCCGCGCGGCTTCACCGGCACCGACAGTTTCAACTACACCATCGGCAACGGCGCGGGGAGCGACACGGGCACCGTGGTGCTCACCGTCACCGACATGATCTGGTTCGTCAACAACGCCTCGGCCTGCACGTTGAGCTGTGACGGCCGCCTGACGAACCCGTACACGAGCCTCGCCGCCTTCGAGGCCGCCAACGGCACCGCCGGAGTCGGTAACCCCGAGGCCGGGGACAACATCTTCATCTACACCGGCACGGGCAACTACACCGCGCCGCTCACGCTTGAGAACAACCAGAAGGTCATCGGGCAGGGCGCGATCTCTTCGCTCGCGACGCTCGCCGGCATCACGCTCGCGCCCGACAGCGACCCCGTGCCCTCGACGGGCGGCACGGCGCCGTCGATCACCAGCGCGGGCAACGGCATCAACCTCGCGCAGAACAACAGCCTGCACGGCCTCGCCGTCAACGACACGGTGGGCACAGGCATCGGCGGCACGAACGTCGGCACGTTGACGGTCTCGGAGAACGTGACCGTCAGCAACACCTCGACCGCGGGCATCCCCGTCAATATCAACGGCGGGACACTCGCCGTGAGCTTCCTGAGCATCTCGGCGGGCAACAACACGGCCGCGCCCGACCCCGCGAACGGCATCGTCGTCGCGAACACGACCGGCACGTTCGCCGTCACGGGCACGGGCACGACCGACGGGTCGGGCGGCACGATCCAGAACACGTCGGGGCGCGGCGCCAGCTTCATCAGCGCGGCAGGCATCACGCTCAAGAACATGACCTTCACCAACGCCGGCACCACCGACCTCGACGCCACTAACAGCGGGCTCCAGATCGGCGACAACCTCGACACCAACGCGGCCGTCCACCTCGTGACCGTCAGCGGCGCCACGCTCGACAACGTGGACATCAGCGGCGGAGCCGAGCAGGGCATCAACGGCAACACCGTTGACAACTTCACGCTGACGAACAGCACCGTCTCGAACGCCGGCAACGGGCCGGACGAGGACAACATCCACTTCTTCAACATGACCGGCACGAGCGCGATCACCAACACCGTGCTCACGCAGACCACCGGCGACGACAACCTTACCCTACAGACCCAGTCGGGGACGTTGAACCTGACCATCTCGGGCGGCAGCGCGAGCGGGGGCGGAAGCCAGCTGGGCAGCGGCTACGTCTTCGGCATCCGCGGCACGTCCAACGCGACCATCAACATCACGAGCGGCAACTCCACCAACAACTTCGCGGGCGGCATCGTCGCCGACTCCTTCGACAGTGCGACGATGGTCGTGAACGTGACCAACAGCACGTCGAGCGGCAACAACGACCAGCTCTCGGTCAGCGCAGGCGACAACACCTCGGTTGACCTCCAGGCGACCGGCAACACGCTGAGCAGCCCGAACGCGGGCGACTTCACCGTCGTCAGCCTGCTCGGGTCGGCGCTCGACACGGGGTACGTGTTCGACGTTAACCTCAGCGGCAACACGATCACCACCGGGAACAACCGCACGGCCGACGCGATATCCGTCTTCAACGCCGGCGGCGGCGCGATCCGTGGGACGATCACCAATAACACCATCGACTACGCGGGGTCGCAGCGGGCGATACTCGTGCAGGCCGGTCAGGACGGCAACGGGAGCACGGACGTAACCGTCACGGGCAACAACGTCGACATCAAGTTGGACGGGACGTTGAACGCCGCGAACGGCATCCTGGCGCAGAACGCGATCACAGGGCCCGGCAACACGTCTTCGATGTGTACCGACATCGGCGGGGCCGGGGCGCTGAAAAATACCTTCACCCACTCTCTCGGCGGAGCACTCGCCGCAGGTGACATCCGCGTGCGCCAGCGCAACGACGGCACGATGCGCCTGCCGGGGTACGCGGGCTCGCCGACCGACACCGCCGCGGTGGTCTCGTACCTCAACGGGCGCAACACGGTAGTGTCCACTTCAACCGCGACTGTGCAGACGACGGGGTTCGGAGGCGGCGGTGCCTGTGCGCAGCCGACGTTCCCGATGTCCTCCGAACTTAGCGCGCCCGCGGTGGGCGGCGGGCCGGACGTTCAGACGGCCTCGGCGCCTGCCGCGCCCGCGCGCGTCTGGAGCGACATCCCGGCCGGTCGCGCAACGAGCGCGAACTGGGGCTCCGGCGACGACGGCCTCTTCGGCGCACGCGTCGTCCGCTCCTCCTACGAGCGCCCGTCGAACAGGCGCGCGCGCAGGAGCGTCGGCGACGCCGTGAAGACTGCCGTCGGCGCGGACGACCAGGCGACCATCAACGCGGCGAGGGCGCGCGCCCTCTTCAGCGGTGAGACCGTCACCGCCAGCATCGGCACGCTGCCCGCGGGCAAGAGCGTCCACATCACCTTCCAGGTGGTCGTGGACAACCCGTTCCCGGGCACGCAGGCTTCGAACCAGGGCACGGTCTCCGGCGACAACTTCCCCACCGTCCAGACCGACGACCCGGCGGCGGGCGGCTCGGCCGACCCGACCGTGACGCCGATCCTGACTCCGCCCAGCATCTCGATTAAGGACGCTTCGGTCGCGGAGCCCGCAACCGGCTCGGCCCCGGCGGCCTTCGCCGTCACGCTCTCGCACTCGTTCACGCACACGGTGACGGTCAGCTACACGACCGACCCCGACACCGGAGGCGCGAACCCCGCCACCGCCGGTTCGGACTACACGCCGGTGAGCGGCACGCTCACCTTCAACCCCGGCCAGACGGTGCAGACCATCTCCGTGCCGGTTCTCGCCGACGGCGACGCCTCCGAGACTGCCGAGACCTTCCTCGTCAACCTCAGCGGCGCGACCGGCGGCAGCACCATCGCCGACGCGCAGGCCGTCGGCACCATCGCGCCCGAGAGCACGCCGGGCACCGTGCTTATCAGCGAGCTGCGTACTTCCGGGCCCGGCGGCGCGGACGACGACTTCGTCGAGCTGCTCAACAACACCGACTCGCCCATCACGGTCGCGGCTTCGGACGCTTCCGGCGGCTGGGCGCTGGTGAAGTCTGGCGGCACGTGTGGTGACACGCCCGTCGTCGTCGCCGTCATCCCGAACGGCACGGTCATCCCGGCGCGCGGCAACTACCTGCTGACCGGCCCCAACTACAGCCTCGGCGCTTACGCGGCCGGCGACCAAGGGTTCCCCCTTGGCATAGAGAACGACCGCAACGTCGCCCTCTTCGACACGGCCGACCTGAGCAACGTCTCCACGGGGACGAGGCTCGACGCCGTCGGCTTCGGCTCGAACACGGGCGGCAACTGCGACCTGCTCCGCGAGGGCGCGACGCTCCAGCCCGCCTTGGGTTCGGCGTCCGAGTACAGCTTCGTCCGCAGCGTGGACAAGGGCGCGACCGCTGACACGAACGACAACGCGTCCGACTTCATCGTCGTCGCGCCGACCCCGGCGACGCCGGTCGGCTCGAACGCCACGCCGAAGCTCGGAGCCCCCGGCCCCGAGAACTCGACGGGCGCGCGCGGCCCCGTGCCTTGCAACGTGGCGAGTTCGGCCAAGTTCGGCAGGGATCGTCTCGACTCGGCGGCGGCGCTCGGCTCCGCGCCGAACACCGTCCGCAGCGCTGTGGCCGTCCCGAACGGGGCCAACGGCACGATTGACTTCCGCCGCACGTTCACCAACAACACCGGAGGCAACGTCACACAACTGCGCTTCCGCATCACGAACGTGAAGGACACGTCCACGCCCGGCACGGCCGACCTGCGCGCGCTCACTTCGTCCGACATCGTCGTGACGACGAGCGGCGGCCCGGTTACCGTGAGGGGCACCACGCTTGAGCAGCCGCCCGTCCAAACTAACGGCGGCAGCATCAACTCGTCGCTCGGCGTCGGCTCGATCACGCTCGCGACGCCGCTCGCGCCCGGCGCGTCCGTCAACCTGCATCTGCTCTTCGGGGTGCAGACGGTCGGCGACTACCACGTGAGCTTCGTCGTCGAGACGGCGACCACCGGTAGCATCGGCCAGGACGTTTGGGAGTTGCGCGGCAACACCGAGAACGGCAGCGCCAGCGAGGGCGGTTGCAACACGCCGCCCGTGGCGAACGCCGGTGCCGACCAGACCGTCGAATGTGCCGGGGGCCTGACCCCGGTCACGCTCGACGGCACGGGCTCGACGGACGCCGATGGCGACACGCTGACCTACGAGTGGCGCGAGGGCGCGACCGTGCTCGGCACGACCGCCGTGCTCAACACGTCGCTCTCGTTCGGCTCGCACACGATCACGCTCAAGGTCACAGACCCGAGCGGCGACTTCAGCGAGGACACGGTCGTCGTCAACGTCGTGGACACGACCGACCCGATGATCACGGCGCCGCCGAACGTCTCGGTCAACACCGGGCCGGGCGCCTCTTCGTGCGGCGCGTTCGTCAGCAACGCGACGCTCGGCACGGCGACCGCGAGCGACGGCTGTTCGGCCTCCGTCACCGTCACGCGCACGGGCGTGCCCGCCGGGAACAACTTCCCCGTCGGCACGACCATCGTCACCTATACGGCGACAGACTCTACCGGACATACAGCGTCAGCCACACAGACCGTGACGGTGGTTGACACCACGCCGCCGGCGATCAGTTGTCCCGTCGATATCACCGCCAACTTCAATCCCGCAGTCGGCGGGGCCGTCGTCACGTACTCCGCGCCGGTCGGCACGGACAACTGCGCGGGCGCGACGACCATTCAGACGACCGGCCTGCCGAGCGGCTCGACCTTCCCGCCCGGCACCACCATCAACACTTTCAAGGTGACTGACGCTGCCGGGAACACCGCCTCGTGCAGCTTCAAGGTGACCGTGGCGCTGACTTCAATCATCGGCCTCGACAGTGTCTCCATCACCGGCGCGTCCTTCGTCGATTCCTACAGTTCGTCCGGGGGCTACCCGGCGACGAAGGGGAGCGTGGCAAGCGTCGTGAGCAACGGCACGATCACCATGACGGGCAGCGCCAAGGTGTTCGGCAGCGTGCGCTCGACCCAGGCCGGCGTGAACATGTCCGGCTCAAGCCGGGTGACGGGCAACGCCACGGCCGGGACGACCGTCTCGCGCACGGGCAGCGCCAGCGTCGGCGGTACGATCACCAATAACGCGCCTGCCCCGGCCGTCGTGCTTGCCCCGGTCTCGTCGTGCGGGCCGCCCTACAGCTCCAACAGCGGCATCAGCGGCACGTATTCGTACAACGCAGGTACGGGCGACCTGAGCCTGACGGGTGTCAACGTCGCGACTTTGGCGAACGGCACCTACTGCTTCCACAACGTGACGGTGGGCAACAGCGCGCAGCTCAAGGTCAACGGCCCCGTCACGATTAAACTGACGGGGACGCTGAACGTCAGCGGCGCGGCCAGCGTCAACAACACGACGATGATCCCGGCCAACCTGCGGATACTGTCGAGCTACACCGGCAGTAACGGGGTGAGCTTCGGCAACAGTGCGAGCGCCTACCTCGTGATCTACGCCCCGCAGACGGGCGTCACCCTGTCGGGGGCGGCGCCGTTGTTCGGGACGGTGGCGGCCAAGTCCATCACGCTCTCCAACAGTGGGCCGCTCCACTACGATACGATGTTGCAAAACATCTGGCTCGACATCTGGCCGTCGCTCTCAGTCTTTCCCGCTGACGGCTCCGCCCCGTAGCTACCGTCGGCGCACACCGAACACCGGGAACGGAGAGGGGACGCGGAGTAACATCCGCGTCCCCTCTCTTTTTCGTCGCGAGCCTTTGCCACTTCGGCCCGCTTGGGGCAACATACGGCGGCCGGCAACGATTTTCTTTTAAGGGCGCGGGGGGCGTGCGTTGATTAAGGTTCAGAATCTCGTGAAGCGTTTCGGCGAGGTGGCGGCCGTGGACGACGTGTCGTTCGAGGTAAGCCGCGGCGAGGTCTTCGCCTTCCTCGGGCCGAACGGGGCGGGGAAGACGACGACCATCAAGATGCTGACGACTCTGCTCCGGCCGACGAGCGGCCGCGTAGAGTTGGACGGGCTCGACCCCGTCGTCAGGCGCGACGAGGTGCGGAAGCGCTTCGGCGTCGTGTTCCAAGACCCGAGCCTCGACCAGGACTTGACGGCGTGGGAGAACATGGAGATACACGGCGTGCTCTACGGCGTGCCGCGCAAAGTCAGGCGCGAGCGGGCCGAAGAACTGCTCAGGCTCTTCGAGCTGTGGGAGCGGCGCGACTCCCTTGTGAAGACCTTCTCGGGCGGGATGCGCCGTCGCTTAGAGATCGCGCGCGGCCTTCTGCATACGCCGAAGGTGCTCTTCCTGGACGAGCCGACTTTGGGCTTAGACCCGCAGAGCCGCAACCAGATGTGGACGCACGTGAAGAAGCTGAACGAGTCGGACCAGGTCACCGTCTTCCTCACGACGCACTACATGGACGAGGCGGAGCGCGTGGCCGACCGCATCGCCGTCATCGACCACGGCCGCATCGTCGCCACGGGCTCGCCCGCCGAGCTGAAGGAGCGGACGCAGACCGACTCGCTCGAAGGCGCGTTCCTCGCGCTGACGGGCACGACCATCAGGGACGAGGCCGCGGGCTCCGCCGACCAGATGCGGCAGATGGCGCGGATGTGGAGGGGCAGCGGAAGATGAAGGTCGTCTACATCCTCTGGCTGCGCGAGGTGAAGAAGTACCTGCGCTCGCGCACACAAATCATAGCGTCGCTCGGCTCGCCGATCATGTACCTCGGCGTGCTCGGCTTCGGGCTGGGGCCGGTCTTCCAGCGCGCGGGCGAGGGGAGCTACTTGCAGTTCATGGCGCCGGGCGTCATCGGGATGACGGTGCTCTTCTCTTCGATGTTCTCGGGCATCGCGCTTTTGTGGGACAGGCAGTTCGGATTTTTGAAGGAGACGCTCGTCGCGCCCGTCCCGCGCGTCTGGATCATGGCGGGGCGGACGCTCGGCGGCGCGACGGTGGCGACGCTGCAAGGGCTGCTCATCTTCCTCGTCAGTCTCGTCGCAGGCTTCAGGCCCGCGAGCCTGTGGGCGCTGCCCGTCGCGCTGTGCGTGCTGGTCCTGACGGCGGTCGTCTTCGCGGCGCTGGGGACGGCCATCGGCTCGACCTTGAAGGACATGCAGGGCTTCCAGCTCGTGATGAACTTCATGGTGATGCCGATCTTCTTCCTCTCGGGCGCGCTCTACCCTTTGACGAACCTGCCGAAGGCGCTCGCGGTGCTGACGCGCGTAGACCCGCTCACCTACGGCGTGGACGGCGTCCGCGGCGCGCTCATCGGCGTGACGCACTTCGGCGTCGCAACGGACGCCCTCGCGCTCGCGGGCGTGGCGGTGCTGCTGCTCGGCGTCGGCGCGTGGCGCTTCTCGAAGATCGAGATATAGGCGGCCGTCTGAACAGCCTCGACAAAACGGCAGCCCCCTTCAGCATAAAGCTATGCGCGAATCGCCCGTTCAGTCGCTATCCGCGTGACTGTTGTCAAGAGGCTTATGCTAAACGTGAAAGCCGCCGAGACCATCGAGGCGCTGGCCTGGAGGGTGCGGAGGTGGATTGAGTGCCGGCAGGAGGTGAGGCGCGCAACCGCGGGCCCCGCCCCGCCGGTGCTCATCTACCAGATGGCGAAGGGCGGCTCCTCCACCGTGCTCAGGGCGCTGGAGCGCGCCGGGATCAACGCCTTCAGGGCGCACTTAATCAACCCCGATACGGCGCGGCAATTCCGCGCCCTCATGCGCGAGAAGGGGCTGTCGGTGCTTCGGATGGACATAGACCTCATAGGAGGCGCCGTCTACCGCGGCATCATCCGGCCGGGGCTGGAGGCGAAAGTAATCAACCTGGTGCGGGAGCCCGTCGGGCGGAACATCTCGGCCTATTTTCAGGTGCTCGACAAGCTCTGGCAGACCGAGCGGGCGCACGAGCAGATCAGCTTGGAAAGGTTGATCGAGGGGTTCTACGAAAAGTTCACGCACGACCGCGTGCTCAGTTGGTTCGACGAGGAGTTTAAGCCCGTGCTCGGCGTGGACGTTTACGAGCACGAGTTCCCGCACGAGTCGCGCTGCCTCCGCCTTAGGCACGGCCCTTACGACATCCTCTTGATGAGGGTTGACCTCGATGACGCCTTGAAGGAGAAGCACCTCTCGGAGTTCCTCGGCGTCGAGGGCATTGATCTCCTGCCGGAGAACGTCGCAGCGAAGAAGCCTTACGCCGCGACGTACCGCGAGTTCCTCCGCGCGCTCCGGCTGCCCGAAGAGTATGTAGACCGCATGTTGGATTCAAAATACGCGCGCCATTTCTTCACCCCCGAAGAGAGGGGCGCGCTCCGCTCGAAGTGGCTGGGCACAGGCGATGCGACTCCCGCGGGCGCGCCTACCCACTGAACCACCCCGACCACGCCCGCGACATGCCCGTCACCCGGTTTGCGCGGCGGCGCGCTTACAATATACTCCGGTAACCGTCGGATAAAATCAGAAGAGGAAAAGGGGCACACAGCTTTGGCTGAATACTCGGACGCGTTCGTCTTTTTCGGGGCGACGGGCGACCTCGCCTACAAGCAGATCTTCCCGGCGCTCCAGGCGCTGACGAAGCGCGGGCGTTTGGACATGCCGGTCGTCGGCGTCGCCAAGTCGGGTTGGACTTTGGAGCAGTTGAAGGAGCGCGCGCGCGCTTCGCTTGAGGAGCACGGCGGCGTGGACGAGGAGGCGTTCGCGCGCCTCGTCGCGAACCTCAGGTACGTGGACGGCGACTACCGCGACCGGGCGACCTTCGAGCAGTTGCGGAAAGAGCTGGGCGACGCGAAGCGGCCGCTCCACTACCTCGCCATCCCGCCGAGCCTGTTCACGACGGTCGCCGAGGGGCTCGCCAACTGCGGCGCGTCCGACCACGGCGCGCGCATCGTGGTCGAGAAGCCCTTCGGGCGCGACCTCGCCTCCGCGCAGGAACTCGACCGCTCCATCCACCAGTTCTTCCCCGAAGACTCCATCTACCGCATCGACCACTACCTCGGCAAGGAGCCTGTCCAGAACCTCCTCTACTTCCGCTTCGCCAACTCGTTCCTCGAACCGGTCTGGAACTGCCACTACGTCGAGAGCGTGCAGATCACGATGGCTGAGGCGTTCGGCGTCGAGGGGCGCGGCAAGTTCTACGACGAGGTCGGCGCCATCCGCGACGTGGTGCAGAACCACCTGCTCCAGGTCGCGGTGCTGTTGGCGATGGAGCCGCCGTCGTCCTACGAGACCGAGGCCGTGCGCGACTGCAAGATCGCGGCGTTGCGCGCGATGCGTCCGATGGATAAGCAATCGGTCGTGCGCGGCCAGTTCAAGGGCTACCGCGACGAGCCGGGCGTCGCGCACCGCTCGCAGGTCGAGACCTTCGCCGCGCTGCGCCTACACGTGGACAACTGGCGCTGGTCGGGCGTGCCCTTCGTCATCCGCGCGGGCAAGAGCATGCCGGTGACGGCGACCGAGGTGCTCGTGACGATGAAGCGCCCGCCGATGTCGATGTTCGGCGAGGTCATCTCGCCGCACTCGAACTACTTCCGCTTCCGCCTGAGCCCCGAGATCGTCATCAGCTTAGGCGCGCGCACGAAGGTCGAGGGCGAGGTGATGGCCGGCGAGGACATCGAGCTGGTCGCGCACGAAGACCCCGGCGACGACACGCCGCCCTACGAGCGCCTGCTGCGCGACGCGATGAAGGGCGACTCGTCGCTCTTCACGCGCGAGGACTCGGTCGAGGCTTCGTGGCGCGTGGTCGATCCGGTGCTCGGCGACGCGACGCCCGTCCACGAGTACGAGCCCGGCACCTGGGGGCCGCGCGAGGCCGACGAGCTGACCGCAGACATCGGCGGCTGGCACGACCCCGCGGGCTCGGGCGCGAACTCCTGAGCGCGCACTCGACGCGCCGCAAACCGAAGCGCCGTCACGCAGCACACGCCGCGGGACGGCGCTCGAACTTTCAGGGTTGCTTGCGTCCCACGACCTCCTAGAAGGAATAGCGGGGCCGCGCCCGGACGTGGGCGGTCAGGAGGAAGTAAGCGGAACCTGCGGCTCACGTCCCGCGTTTCGCAGGAGGGAGGAATACGGCCGATGAAAAAACTTATTCATAATCTCGCCTCCGTGAACGCTCGCGTTTTCTCGCGGAGGGCTTTCATAATCCTGTTCGCCTGTCTGGCTTTGACGACCGCGGCTCGCGCTCAGGCCGCGAAGGACTCGCCGGCGCCGCGGGAGTTGTACGACCGCGTCGCGGCGCTCGACGCGGTGATGTTCGACGCCTACAACCGCTGCGACATCGACAAGGTCGGGACGCTCTTTACGGAAGACCTTGAGTTCTACCACGAGAAGGGCGGGCTCACGCTGACGCGCGACGCGACGCTGGCGGTCATGAGGAAGAACCTCTGCGCGGGCGGCGGCTACCACCTGAGGAGGGAACTCGTTCAGGGGAGCATGGAGGTGCGGCCCATCAACAACTATGGCGCCGTGCAGACCGGCGAGCACCGCTTCTACCTGTCACAGAAGGGGGAGAAGGAGGCGCTCGACGGCATCTGCAAGTTCGTCATGCTCTGGCGCAAGACGGGCGACGAGTGGAGAGTCTCGCGCGTCATTAGCTACGGCTGCCGTGCGCCGGAATAATCGCCTCGAACCCCGCCTTCGTCGTCAGTCCGGCACTTAGGGGAAGGCGACCTCTTCGTAGCCGCCGGGCGTGAGTCGTCCAACGCCTTGACGACTAGGGCGACATGCTCCCTGATGCGCGGCCAGCTGGTCGTCATCAGCACGACCAGGCCGGTCCTTCTGCCCGACAGGTTCTGTTGGTGTCGAAGGTTCTGGTCTGTGGTGATGAGGGTGTCGAACCCTTCGGCCTCGGCGTGAGCGAGAAGGTCGCCGTTCTTGAAGTCGCTCCAGCCTTTCTCGTAGGCCGTCTCAACGGTGTGACGCGATAGGTGCTGATGTAAGGGGGCGGGCGTTCCCTGGTCGAATAATATTTTCATTGCTAGGCCGCTTGGCGGCCCGTTCGCAGGCTCTTAATCGTGTATTCGAGGACGGCCTCCACCTGCGCGCGTGTGACGCCGGGGAACCATGAGAGGAAGTCTTCGATTGAGGCGCCGCCTTCCAGGTTCTCGAACAGCGCGACGACGGGGACGCGGGTGCCGAGGAAGACCCAAGAGCCGCTGACCTTTTCGGGGTCACGCTCGACGGCGGTGCATGAAGTCCAGTCCGGCATGGACGCAAAATACTCCTGTCGCTTCGGGAGAGGCAAGTGGTTTCAGGGTGAGCCGGTCGCCGCGGCGGGCACGCGCAGGCGGGCCATCATGTAGGAGTCCACGTAGCGGCCGTCGCGGTAGGCGTGTTGGCGCAGCAGGCCCTCGCGCTCGAAGCCGAAGCGCTCGTAGAGGCGGATGGCCGGTTCGTTGTCCGTGTAGACCTCAAGCTCAAGCCGCGTGAGGTTGAGCCAGTTGTCGGCGAGGTCTATCCCGGCGCGCATCAACGCGCTGCCGACGCCCTTGCCATGCCAGTCTTCGTGCACGCTCATCCCGATTGACCCGGCGTGCTGCCTGCGCGGCCTCGTAAAGGCGCGCAGGCCGAACATGCCCACGACCTTGTCGCCGACGACGGCCGCGAGGTTGTGCGCGCCTTCGCCGGGCTCGGCGATCCTTTGCCGCCACGCTTCGCGCGAGGGGTAAGGCAACTGTAGCGTGTTCGCGTAGAGCTTCGGGCTGGTGAATATCTCGTAGAGCGCCGCACAGTCGTCGGGCTCCGCGCGCCGTATCGTCAGACCTTCGACCTGCATTGACCGTCCTCCTCCTTCCGCGCATTGTATCGCCGCGCCCCGGTTTGCTCCACACGTTCCCGCCGACGGTCGAACCGGCCGATCCGAAGTCTTGATTCTCGCGCGTAAGTGAGAGAAGATGACGCTCCCCTTCAGAGACTTTAAAACACGCGTGCGGGTGACCGGGGCGTCCGGTCTCTTTGCCCCCGTCCCGTTACCTCTCAATCACGTTCGGGTAAGGAGGATCCATGAAACTATCGACCATACTCAAAGCCTTACCGGCGGCGCTCCTCTTGCTCTGCCTGTTCGCGCCCGCGGCCGTCGCCGCCCGGCATGACGACGACGACCACGATCACGACCACGATCACGACGGGCGTCAACTCTTCGTCGATGACGACAAGGCGCAGTGCCCTCACGCGCAGTTCACGAGCATCCAGACGGCGGTCACGGCCGCCATGCCGGGCGACACCGTCAACGTCTGCCCCGGGACCTACCCCGAGCAGGTCGTCATCAGAAAGTCGCTGACCGTCCGCGGCATCTCGGTCGCCAACCAGAATCTGGCGCTCATCCGGCCGCCCCAGGCGCTGCCGAACTCGACGAGCACCTTCGACGGCAGCCCCGTCGCGGCGATAGTCCTCGTTGACGGCGCGAAGAGCGTGACCCTCTTCAACCTCACCGTGGACGGCGCGTCGAACGGAATCAACGGCTGCGCGCCCGAGTTCGCCGGCGTCTACTACCGCAACTCTTCGGGGACGGCGGAATCGCTCGCCGTCAGGAACATCAAACTCGGCCCCGGCCTCGGGGGCTGCCAGAGCGGCATCGGCATCTTCGTGCAGAGCGGACTGGGCCGGAAGTCGCAGGTCAACATCCTCAACAACAGCATCCACGACTACCAGAAGAACGGGATCGCGGCCAACGAGGCGGGCACCTTCGTCAACGTCCGCGGCAACGCCCTGACGGGCCTCGGCCCGACGAACGAGATCGCGCAGAACGGCATTCAGGTGGCCTTCGGGGCGGCGGGCTTCATCGACTCGAACTCCGTCATCGACCACGTCTACGGGCTGTGCGTCTCGCTCGACGTGTGCCCGACCTTCGCCACGAACATCCTGGTCGTCGAGTCCGACGGCGTGAAGGTCACCCGCAACAACACGGGGAACTCGCAGGTCAACATCGACTACGAGGGGAACAAGGGCGAGGTGAGCGACAACACCGTCTTCACGAGCAGGGTCTTTGACGGCGTCGCCCTCATCGGCAACTCGAACCGCGCCGCGGGCAACACCATCTTCAACAGCGGCGAGTCGGGCGTCTACGTTGACGGCAACAAGAACGAGGTGACGGGCAACACGATCAACGAGGCCCCCGTGGGCGTGCTCCAGCAGGCGTCGAACTCGGGCAACAAGATCGGCGACAACAGGTTTTTCAACACGGGCTTCAACGTCCTGCGCGCGCCCGCGGCGCCGTTCAGCGCGCTCGCGCCGCTCGGCACGCAGGGGCGGTCGGCGCAGCCGGCGCGTCCGTAAAATACTTGGGATGCTTCTGACCTGCGGCGAGTGCGTTAAGGCGCGGCCGAACACCCGGTGGTGCGGCCGCGCCTTCTTCGCCCTCGGCGCCTGCGGCATTCTTTCTCGCCCGGGGGTGACTTAACTATTCCTTGACCCGGCCTCTTCTCATTCAGCAAGCGAACCCGCCCGGCGCCGCCCCACGGCTCCGGCGCTTTATATCCGCCGCCGTCTTCGCGGCGCTCGTCGCCGTCATCGCGCTCGCGGCCGTCCCGTACGGCGCGGTCGATCCGTGGTGGGCCTCCGTCTTTCAGGCGACGGTCTTTGCGCTCGGCGCGCTCTGGGCCGTCGAGGGCGCGCTCGGGGGCGACTGGGTTTCGCGGGATCAACTCGTCGCCGCGCCGGTAGCGCTCCTCGCTCTCTACGCCTTCGCCCAGTCATGGACGGTGAGCTTCGACCCCTACGAGACGCGCCTCGCCGCTGCACAACTCGCGGCGCTCGCGCTCGCCCTTGCGCTCCTGATCCGTTATGCGTCGAGCGAGCGCCGCCTCAGAGTTCTCGTCTACACGGTCGTCGCGGTGGGCGCGTCGAGCGCGCTCTTCGGCATCCTGCGCCAAGCCTCGCAGCGCGAGGCGTTCGGGTATCTACTCGCGCGCCTCCCACGCGGCTCGGGCTACGCGCAGTTCATCAACAAGAACCACTTCGCCTACCTCGCCGAGATGGCGCTCGGGCTCCTGTGGGGGCTGGTCGCCGGGGGCGGCGTCCCGCGCCGGAAGGTGCTCGTGCCCCTAGCGGTCGCGCTCCCCGTGTGGGCGGCGCTCGTCCTCTCAAACTCCCGCGGCGGTCTCTTCGCGATGCTCTGCCAGGTGATCTTC
>CAXTSK010000060.1:1620-15266 GCA_964246655.1 uncultured Pyrinomonadaceae bacterium | reverse complement strand
CGACCGGCCAGCATCTCGTACAGCATCACGCCCACAGACCACACGTCCGTCTGCACGTTGCGCTGGCCGTCGAACGCTTCGGGAGCCATGTAACAGGGCGTCCCCGTGACGTTCATGCTGAGCGAGGTCGCGCGCATCGCGCGCGAGATGCCGAAGTCCGCGATGCGCGGCATGCCGCCTTGCAGGAGGATGTTGGACGGCTTCAGGTCGCGGTGAATGATGCCTCGTGAGTGCAGGTACTCCAGGCCGTTCAGAATTTGAATCCCCATTCTGACGGCCTGCTCGACCGGCAGGGTTCCGTCCCGTTCGAGCCGCTGCTCAAGCGAGCCGTCGGGCGCGTGCTCGCTGACGATGACGACCTGGCCGTCGTATTCGTCGGCGTCGATGATGGGCAGGATGTTCGGATGACCGCTGGCCTGCTCCCAGAACGTCACTTCCTGTTTGACGGCCTCGTAGTCAACCTGTTCGTCGAGAGGAAGTTTGACGGCGACCCTGATCGTCAGGAACTTCGAGCGGCGCTCCGCCAGCCAGACATCGCCGAAACCGCCGCGTCCGATGCGGTTGACGAGCGTGTAAGGCCCGACCTGCTGCTCGGGGTGAAACATATGGCCCTACCTGAAGAAGCTTCGGGCGCTGGAAAGAGTTCAAACGACGGCGAGGCGTACGGGTCGTTTCAAATGTTAACCGTGGGTCGGAAGAAGACAGGACATTAAATAAGTGCCGCCAAAAAGTCTAGCAGGAAACACGTCGATTTTATACAGCGCTTACTTGATGGTCAGCGGGAAGGGGAGGAACGAGAGCGCGAAGACGAGGAGCGTCAGGAGCGCGACGAGGTTGCGGGCGGTGCCGAGCCGGTCGCCGTCGTCGAGCGGCTGCGGGTGCGGCATGCGGAGCATGACGAAGAGGAGGATGACGTAGAGCGCCCCGCTCGGCACCCCGTGCCAGAGCCAGCCAAGCGGGGCGAGCGCCAGCATCGAGAGGAACGCGGCGCGCCCGGCGTACCTGTGCACGCGCCGGCCGAGGACGGAGTAGACCGCGTGTCCGCCGTCGAGCTGCCCGACGGGCAAAAGGTTCAGGCTCGTCACCAGCAGCCCGATCCACGCCGCGAAGTAGAAGGGGTTCGGCGCCATCCCGGCCAAATCCTTCACGCCGAGCGACGCGGCCAGCAGCCGCAGCAGCAGCGGGTCGTTGAGGACGAGCACGGTCGCACCCTCGGGCGCGGGAGGCACGGGGCTCCCGGTCAGCAGCGCGGCACAGGCGACGGGGATGATGACGAGGAAGCCCGCGAGCGGCCCCGCCACGCCGATGTCGAAGAGCGCGCGGCGCGAAGGGATGGGCGACTTGATCTTGATGAACGCGCCGAGCGTGCCCGCCATGAAGGGCGGCGGCATCGGGATGAAGTAGGGGAGCGTCGCGTCCACGCCGTAGAGTCGGCAGGCGACGTAGTGGCCCGACTCGTGCGCGAGCAGGATCGAGAGGAGCGCCCCGGCGAACTTCAAACCCTCGACGATGAACTGCGGGTGCGCGAAGGCGTATGCGGCCTCGGCCGCCACCGCGAGCACGAAGTACGTCGGGACGAAAGTGAGGTAGGCGCGCGGCGTCGAGGGCGCCGCGACGTTGGGCTCGGGGACGGCGGACGAGAGCGCGAAGCTGATGCCGGCCCACGTCACCGTCAGCGCCGTCAGAAGGAAGAAGGCCGAATGCTTCCACCACTCCCGCGCCATCGGCCTCGCCGCCGCGCGCACCCCCGCCGCCAGCGCCCCGCCGCGCGTCACGAACGTCGGTACTTCACGGACTGATTCAGACATAAAGATAGGTGTTGAGTGTTGGGTGCTGGTTAAGAACTGCTTTCAACCAGCACCCAGCACCCAACACCCAACACCTGTTCTTAGCGGCCGGCCGCGTCGTCGTCGGATGTTGCTTCGGGGGCTTCGGTGTCGTGGATGTCGTCGTCGTGGTCGTCGTGCTCTGAGTCGAAGCCGTGCGCCTGTAGCTCCTTGCCGGGCTTGAAGCGGATGGTCTTGCCCGAGGGGATGGCGACCTCCTCGCCGGTGCGCGGGTTGCGACCCACCCCGCGCTTGCGCGGCTTGACGACGAAGACGCCGAAGCCGCGCAGCTCGATGCGCTCGCCGCGCGCCAGAGCCTCCTTCATCGAGTGGAAGAGGGCGTCCACGGCCTGCTCGGCCTTCATCTTCGGCACGCCCGTGCGATCAGCCACGCGGTTCACGATGTCGAGTTTGATCACTGCTCTACGGCCTCCGCTTTCACGTCCGCGGCATCTCGCGGGAGAGGATTTGTCTAAGGGCAACAACAGTTTACGTCCGCGATAATAGAGACGCGCGGGAGGGGCTGTCAAGAAGAAGGTGAGCAGTGAGCGGTAAGCAGTGAGCAGTTAAAAGGAGAAATCCGGCCGCGCCACCTTAACCAAATTACTGCTCACTGCTTATCGCTTACTGCTCACTTGATTTTAAAGAGGGCGGCGGCTAACCTCGGTCGGAGGGCGGATGCGCGCCCTGTACGGACGAACAGCTTATGCTCCTATTCGGCAAGAAGACCAGCCGCGTGCCCGCGTTCGGCGACGTGCAGGCGGACGACGACCGCGACATAGAGGTGCGGCGCCTGCGCGACGAGTCGCGGACGCACTTCTGGGGCGAGGCGCGGCTGCTCTTCCGCGACCTCGTCTTCGCGCTGATGATCATGTCGCTCGTACTCGTCTTCGTCGCGCAGCCCGTGAAGGTCGAGGGCACCTCGATGCTGCCGCGGCTGCACGACGGCGAACGCATCTTCGTCAACAAGCTCATCTACTACGGCCTGCCCGAGATCGAGCGCGGCGACATCGTCGTCTTCTGGTTCCCCAACGACCCGACGAAGAGCTACATCAAGCGTGTCATCGGCCTGCCCGGCGAGACCGTGCAGCTGCGGGCGGGCCGCATCTTCGTCAACGGCAAGGAACTGCAAGAGCCCTACCTCGAACACGCGCTCAACGTCGCCGCCGCCGACGAGCCGCCGACCTACGTCAAGCCGCACTACTACTTCGTCATGGGCGACAACCGCGACAACTCAAGCGATTCGCGCATGTGGGGGCTCGTCCCCGAGAAGTACATCTACGGCAAGGCGCTCTTCCGCTACTGGCCCATCTCCAAGTCCGGCTTTATCAGCCACGAGACCAACTATCCCGGCATCCCCGCCCGCCACGTCGAAAAGTTCGACCCGGAGGAGTAGGGGGAAACAGCAGGCAGATGGCAGTAGGCAGCCGGGGGCGTGTGGCTCCGGCTCGTTTCATCTAGTCCGGGTTTATCTTACGCGCCCGACGGATTTGATATTTCGCGCCCGAGATTGCAAACTAACTGCTTACTGCCAACTGCCTACTGCCCGCTGTTCTATGGATTGGCTGCGACCACTTCTGATGATGTTCTACGCGCCCGCGCGCGGGATGGCGGAGGTGCGCGACCGCGTGCCTTTGGGGCAGGCGGCGCTGCTGGCGGTGTTGTTGCAGGTGGCGCACGCGCTGGTCGGGCAGTGGCGCGAGCTGGCCGGTCTGGCGGCGCGCTTCGGGTCGTGGGCGGGCGTCGGGGTGCTCTTCTCGTCGGCCGGGGCGGTGCTGCTCGTGGGGCTCATCTACGTACCGGTCTCGGTGCTGCTCGCCAATCTCTTCGAGCGGCGCGGCAGCTTCGGGCTCGTGCTGCGGCAGGAGTACGGGCCGGCGGCCTCGGCGACGCTCTACGCGCTGGCGGCGGCCTCGCTTCTGACGCTGCCGCTCGCGTACCTCGACCAGGTGTCGGGGTGGAGCACTTCGGTGCGCGAGCAGCTGGTCGCGCTCAACGCGACGTTGCAGCAGGTCTCGCCGCAGGGGCCGACCGACGAGGAGGCGCAGGCGCTACTCTCTTCGATGTCGGCGATACTGCCGAGGGCGGGGCTGGTGCTGCTCATCCAGCCGCTCACGCTCTTCGTCCTGTGGGCGGTGGCCGCGGTGCGCGAGGTCTTCCGCGTCGCGTGGTGGAAGGCGGTGCTCATCGCCGTCGTGAGCGCGTTCGTGATGTTCCTCTCGTCGCCGCTCGTCTACCTCTTCAGCACGCTGCTCGCGTCGCCGTTCCTGCTGCTGCTCGTCTTCTTCGTGGCGCGCTCCTACTTCGTCGAGGCGCAACGGACGCAGCGCGCGCGCGCCGCGTTCCGGCAGAACCTCGAAGCCGCGACGCTCAACCCGGCCGACGCGTCGGCGCACTACAACCTCGGGCTCCTGCACCAGCAGCGGAAGGAGTATCCGGAGGCGCGCACGCGCTTCCTGCGCGCCGTCGAGATCGACCCGAACGAGACGGACGCGCACTACCAGCTCGGCCGCATCGCGCGCGCCGAAGGCCGTCTGCCCGAGGCCATCGGGCACTTCGGCGAGGTCGTCGCGCGCGACGACGCGCACGCGCAGCACGAGATCTGGCGCGAGGTCGGCGCGACCTACCTCGCCGCGAGCCAGTTCGCGGACGCGCGCGACGCGCTCGAACGTTTTCTCGACCGGCGCCCTTCCGACCCCGAGGCGCTCTACCTGATGGGGCGCACGTTTGCGGGGCTCGGCGACGCGCGCGGCGCGAAGCATTGGATGGAGCGCTGCGTCGAGGCCGTGCGCACCGCGCCCGCTTACAAGTACCGCGCCGACAAGCGCTGGCTCAACGAGGCGCAGCAGTTCCTGCGCACGCAGGCTTGAGGGCTTCTATGTTCAAACGGAGCGTGAACGTGCCTCAGGGCGCGTACCTGTTAGCCGCGGTGGCGGGACTCGCAGGGCTGCCGCTCATGTACCTGCTGGCGAACCTCGCGGCGGTAGCGAGTTTCTACTACGGTGAGCCCGTTACGCTGTACGTAGCCGTGGCGCTGCTCGGCCTCGGCTACGTCATCCTGGGCGCGGCGTTCGGGTTCGCTTGGCCGGGGGCCGCCTGGCGTTGGGGTGTCTGGCTGTGCGTGACGCCGACCTGCGCCGTCCCTTTCATCACTCCCGACGCGCGTGTCTTCCTCGCGTGGGCCTCGCTGACGCTGGTGCCGGCCTGCGCCGGCGCCTACGCGGCACGCATACTCCACCTGCGTTACGTCGGGGCGCCTTGAGACGGATTGGCGATTGAGATTATGACGACGAACGAAACGAAACCGGCGCTGCTCGTCCTCGAAGACGGCCGCGCCTTCCGCGGCCGCGCGTGGGGCGCCGAGGCCGAGGCGTGCGGCGAGATGGTCTTCAACACGTCGATGTCGGGCTACCAGGAGGTTCTGACCGACCCGTCGTATGCGGGGCAGGTCGTGTGCATGACCTACCCGCTCATCGGCAACTACGGCGTGAACCGCGCCGACGAGGAGAGCGCGCGCCCGTGGGTCGAGGGCTTCGTCGTGCGCGAGGCAAGCCGGCTCGCCTCGAACTGGCGCTCGGAGGAGACGCTCGACGCGTACCTCAAGCGCTGGAACGTGCCCGGCATTGAGCGCGTGGACACGCGCGCCCTCGTCCGGCACATCCGCGACAAGGGCGCGATGCGCGCCTGCATCTCTTCAATCGATCTGGACGAGCGGAGCCTGCTTGAGAAGGCGCGGGCTTCGGCGCCGATGGAGAACCGCGAGCTGGCGAGCGTGGTGACGACCGCGAGCCCTTACGAAATTCCGGCCGTAGATGCCGAGCGCTTCCACGTCGTCTGCTACGACTTCGGCGTGAAGCGGAACTCTCTGAACGAGCTGGCGGCGCTCGGCTGCCGCGTCACGGTCGTGCCCGCCTCGACGCCCGCGCGCGACGTTTTGGCGATGCGGCCGGATGGCGTCTACCTCTCGAACGGGCCGGGCGACCCCGCGTCGATGACGGAGGTCGTGGAGGAGATTCGGAGTTTAGTTAAAGAAGGCGTGCCGACTTTCGGCATCTGCTTCGGTCACCAACTGTTGGGCCGCGCCTTCGGCGGGACGACCTACAAGCTGCGCTTCGGCCACCGCGGCGGCAACCAGCCGGTGAAAGACCTCTCGACGGGCAAGGTCGAGATTACCTCGCACAACCACGGCTTCGCCGTCAGCGCCGACAGCCTCCCCGCGGAGGTCGAGGTCACGCACCTCAACCTCAACGACGACTGCGTCGAGGGCTTAAGGCACAAGAGCCTCCCCGTCATCTCCGTCCAATACCACCCCGAGGCCGCCCCCGGCCCGCACGACGCCGAACACCACTTCCGCCGCTTCGTCGAGCTGATGGAGCGTGAGCGCGTCACAGGCTGAAGGCGGAAAGATTCACCACAGGGGCACAGCTTGAGGTCTTATAGCCTCAAGCTGTGCCTCTGTGTCTCTGTGATGAAATTCTTTCCGCTTACTTAGGACTGCAAGAGGCAGTCGATGGTCTGGACGAGCGAGACGAAGTCGGAGGTCTTGCTCTTGTAGACCTTGACGCCGGTCTCGACGGCCTTCTGCCGGCGGTGCGGGCCCGAGCTTTCGAGCGAGAAGAGGAGGACGGGAGTCGCGGGGTCGATCTCGCGGAGCTGCTGGCAGAGTTCGAGGCTGTCGGCGTCGATGTATGCGTCGTTGAGGATGTAGAGGTCGAAGCGTTCGGTCGAGGCGACCTTCAGGCAGTCGGCGGCCGTCTGCACGGACTCGACTTCATAACCCTTGCGCGTGAGCATCAGGACGATTAAGTCGCTTACGTCTTTGTTCGACTCGGCGCACAGAATACGCCTCTTGCCTTCAGACATGCAGACACACCCCGACGAGAGAGAGACCGGAAGACTTGCGAGGGGGAGTACAACTAAGGGGGACTTAAATGTAAACGCGCGCGCGGCCTCAGTCAAGGCTCCCCGACTTCGGACGCGGCGCCGGGCCGTGAGAGCTGCCCGAGAGGATGGAGTTGACGGTCGAGACGATCTCGAAGAGGTCGTCGGGTTTGGTGAGGTAGGCGGTGGCGCCGGCTTCGAGCGCCAACTCGCGGTCGCGGCGGAACGCCTGCGCCGAGAAGAAGAGGATGGGCGTCCCGGGCGTCATCTCGCGCAGCCGCTTGCAGAGCTGGAGCGCGGTGCCGTCGATGTAGTCGTCGTCAACCATGTAGAGGTCGAAGGCTCGCGCATCCGCCAGCCCGACGCACTCGGCGATGGTGCGGGCCGAGACGACCTCGTGCCCCTGTCGTTCGAGCAGCAGGGTGATGAGCCGGCACGTGTCTTCGTGCGGCTCCGCGCAAAGGACGCGTCTGCGGGGGTACGACGGCATCGGGGAAACTCCTTAAATTGTCCTTTGTTCGCTATTACCTTACGGGCGGCCTGGGAAAAGTCGAGTCGGTGGAGACTGAAAAACTCTAACGCCGGCCGGCCTCCGAGTCTGGACGGGGCCGGCTCTGGACGGCAGACATTAAGCCTCAAACCGTAAAAGTAAGTCAAATAAAATTATCGGGCAGGCGAAGGGGCGGGCGAGTCGGGCGCATCGGCTGGCTGCGTCGTCGCGGAGCCTTCGGCGGAGGCGGGCGTCTCCGCCGGGCGCAGGAGTTCCGCGACGATGCCGGCGCTGCCGCGGTGTTCGAGCCAGTGCCGGTAGGTGACGGTCAGCACCGCGATGACCGGGATGGCGAGGAAGATGCCGGCCACGCCCGCCAGCTCGTGCCCCGCGAGGATGGCGAGGATGACGGCCAGCGGGTGGAGGTGGATCCCCGACCCGATGATGCGCGGGTAGAGCACGTAGTCCTGCACGATGCGCAGCACGCCGAGGAAGGCGAGGACGGCGAACGCCTTCGTCCCCGAGTCGAACCCCGCGGCGGTGCCCGCGAGCACCGCGACCACCACGGGGCCGAGCAGCGGGATGAACTCAAACATCCCCGCCACGAGCCCGAGCACCCGCGCGGCGCCCACGCCGATGACGGCGAAGGCCGCGGTGCAGATGCTACCGATGAGGAGACACGAGATAAGCTGCGCGCGGATGTAGGCGGCGAGCGTCGAGTTGATGTCCTGGAACAACTCGTCCCCGCGCCAGCGGATGCGCCCCTGCGGCAGCATCATCAGGGCCGAGCGGCGGAAGCTGTCGGCGTCCTTCAGAAAGAAGAAGGCGAGGATCGGGATGAGCACGAAGTAGGGCAGGTAGCCGAGCAGATTGATGGCGCTCGAAAAACCCTCGCCCGTGACGTACTTGCCCACGTCGCCGATGGCGTCCGAGACGGCCTTGTTCGCCGTGTCGCGCACCGACGGCGGCAGGTTCAGCTCCTCGAAGACGCCGTTGAGCCGCTTGGCGCGCTCGCGCGCGTTCGTCAGGTAGCCGGGCGCCTGCTGCGCCAGCTCGGCCAACTGCGTCCCGACGCGCGGCGTGAGCACCCACGCGCCCAACCCCAGCGAGCCGAAGATGACGACGTAGACGACGGCGATGGCGGCCGTACGCGGCAGAAGCCGCGGCGCGCCCTGGCGGTCGCGCGTGGCGAGCCCCTTGCGCACAAGCTCGACGAGCGGCGCGATGAGGTAGGCGAAGAAGATGGCGAGGACGACGACGAGCAGCACGCCCGTCAGCGCGTAGAAGACCCAGCGCACGGTCTCGAAGAGGTAGTAGATGACGAGGACGAGCACCGCGACCCACAGCAGCGAGCGCGAGGCGTGCCGCAGCACGAGGCGCGTGCGCTGCTCCGTGAGCGCGAGCGCCGCGGCCGTCTCCTCGTCTTCGGTCAAATCGGGCCGGACGATTGTCTTCTGCTTCGCCAAAGCCTTCCGCCCTCCGCCCGCGCGTGGTTAAGGAACTTCCGTGTCTGTGGGTTCGTGGGACGCGGACATGATGCACCAAATCGGCGCGGGAAAACAATACCCCGGCGCTCGTATCTCAATTAGACCTTTAACTACAGAGACACAGAGGCACAGCTTGATGCAATAAGTCGCCAAGCTGTGCCTCTGTGTCTCTGTAGTTAAACGGGAGCGGCGAGCGCTTTCAGTTCTCGTACTCGCTGTAGTCCTCGTCGGCCTCGCGCTCTTTGATGCCGGCGGGCTCCCAGACGAGGCCGCGCCACTCGTCGGTCTCGCCGAGCAGTTGGAGCGCGGCGAGCGGCTGGATGGGGTTGCGCTCCAGCCTCAAGACCTCGGCGACCGCCTCGACCGTGCGGCCCTCGTCGCCGGGGACGATGAGGCGGACGCGGCCGCCCACGTCGGGCAGGCGTTCGAGGTGGACGAGCGCGCCCTGCGGGCCGATGTTCTCGGTCTCGCCCTCGACGACGACGTGCTCGCCCGAGCGCTCGTCGTCCCACTCGGCGCGCACGTTGATGTGAACCATGTAGCGCGGGCCTGTGCGCTGCTCAACAAAGCTTGCGGACATGCGGGCATCCTCCGTAAAAGGCGGAATTCTCTCCATCTACAAATAAAGTGTCAATGGGGTGGGTTTCGGGGAAATGGGTGTTGGGTTTTAGGTGTTGGGGAAGAATCGGCTCTTAACCAACACCCAACATCCAACACCCCCTACTCGTCATCTGTCGCGCGCAGCTTCTCCAGCACCGAGAAGTCTTCGAGGGTGGTCGTGTCGCCGTGCGCGGAGCCGGAGGTGGCGATTTCGCGCAGGAGGCGGCGCATGATCTTACCGGAGCGCGTCTTGGGGAGCGCGTCGCTGAAGCGTATCTCGTCGGGCCGCGCGAGCGCGCCGATCTCTTTCGCGACGTGTCGGCGCAACTCCTCCTTCAATTCGTCCGTCGCCTTGCGCTCGCCTTCGAGCGTGACGAAGGCGACGATGCCCTGACCCTTCAGTTCGTCCGGCCGGCCGACGACCGCGGCCTCCGCGACCGCCTCGTGAGAAACCAAAGCGCTCTCGACCTCCATCGTGCCGAGCCGGTGGCCCGAGACGTTAATCACGTCATCGACGCGGCCCATGATCCAGAAGTATCCGTCCTGGTCGCGCCGCGCGCCGTCGCCCGCGAAGTATACGCCGTCGATCTCGGAGAAGTATTGTTTCTTGTAACGCTCGTCGTCGCCCCAGATGGTGCGGAGCATCGCGGGCCAGGGGCGCTTGACGACGAGGTAGCCGCCCTCGTTGGGCCTCGCTTCGACGCCCTCCTTCGACATGACGGCGGCCTCGATGCCGGGCAGCGGCCGCGTGGCCGAGCCGGGTTTGGTCGGCGTGGCGGCGGGCGCGGGGGGGGGGGGGGAGGGGGCCCGCGGCGGGGGGCGGACCGGGTGGGCGTCGCGCCGGGCAGCGGCGCGATCATGATGGCGCCGGTCTCGGTCTGCCAGAAGGTGTCCACGATGGGGCAGCGCCCCTTGCCGATGATCTCGCGATACCACATCCAGGCTTCGGGGTTGATGGGCTCGCCGACCGTCCCGAGGAGACGTAAGGACGAGAGGTCGCGGCGCAGGGGCCAGTGCTCGCCCCACTTGATGAAGGCGCGGATGGCCGTGGGCGCCGTGTAGAAGATATTGACGCCGTGGCGCTGGATGATGTCCCAGAACCTGTCCGGCTCCGGATGATTCGGCGCGCCCTCGTACATCAGCACGGTCGCGCCGTTCGAAAGCGGGCCGTAGACGACGTAACTGTGCCCCGTCACCCAGCCGATGTCGGCCGTGCACCAGTACACGTCCTCGTCCTTGAGGTCGAAGACCCACTTGGTCGTTAGGTGCGTCTGCAAGAGGTAGCCGGCCGTCGTGTGCAGGATGCCCTTCGGCTTCCCCGTCGTCCCCGAAGTGTAGAGGATGTAGAGCGGGTGCTCGCTGTCCAGCTCTTCCGCCGGGCAGTCGTCCGAGACGGCCTGCACCATCTCGTGCCACCAGTAGTCGCGCCCCATCTGCATGTTGATCTTGCTGCCCGTGCGCTTGAAGACGATGCAGGCCGTGACGGTCGGCGTCTTCTTCAAAGCCTCGTCCACGATCTCTTTGAGCCGCACCTCCGAGCCGCGCCGGAAGCCGCCGTCGGCCGTGACGACGAGCTTACAGCCCGCGTCGTTGATGCGGTCGATGAGCGCCTGCGAGGCGAAGCCGCCGAAGATGACCGAGTGCGTCGCGCCGATGCGCGCGCACGCCAACATCGCCACGGCCAGCTCCGGCACGAGCGGCATGTAGAGCGCGACGCGGTCGCCCTTCTCGACGCCCGCGCGCTTCAAGACGTTGGCGAAGCGCGAGACCTCCCGGTGCAACTGGCCGTAGGTGAGTGTGCGCTGCTCGCCCGGCTCGCCCTCCCACACGATGGCGGCCTTGTTGCGCCGCCACGTCTGCAAGTGCCGGTCGAGACAGTTGTACGCGGCGTTAATCTTCCCGCCGACGAACCACTCGGCGTGCGGCGCCTCCCACCTCAAGACCGTGTCCCACTTCCTGAACCAGTGCAGCTCCGACTCGGCCATGCGCGCCCAGAACGCCTCGGGCGCCTCCGAAGCCTCGCGCCGGAGCGCCTCCAACTCTTCCGGAGACTTCACGTGCGCCCGCGCCGCGAACTCCGGCGGCGGCGGGAACACGCGCTCCTCGTGCAGGACGGACTCGATGTTGCTCGTGGCTGAAGACATAACCCGTGAGACCCTTTCCCCTTCTGACACTCGCTGGCGGTATGGCTGACCTGTGTACCAGAAACCGCCCCGCGCGGCAAGGCTCGCGCCGCCGCGACCCCGGAGAGTATTTGAAACCCACGTCCGCCCGGCCACTTTAAATGTTGATTCGATTCCGCCGAGTGATATAAATACCGCCGATGCGCGTCGGGTCTGCCCGCACTTCTTATCTCCGACGCCGCCCACAGCCGGACTGAACATTTCGGCTTTTCACGCCCCGTTACGTAGTCAGACCGAATCATTCGGCAAAATACTGGTCGGGCGTTAGGCGTCATGAGTTAAAGGTCTATGAGAGTGTTGAGGGGGAGAGTGATGACGGGCGTCGGGAACTTCTCTTACTGGATAGAGAAGCTGCAAGAGCATTACCGGGAGAAGACCGGCATGCGGCTCTTCCCGGGCACGTTGAACCTTGAGTTGGAGGAGCCGTTCGAGTTGCCGAGGGAGCGCACGCGGTTGTTGGCGGGGGAGTACGGCGGGACGGTGTCGGTCAGCATCGTGCCGTGCAAGGTGTTCGGGCGCGCGGCCGTCATCCTGCGGACGGACAAGGCCGACGGCGAGCCGGAGTCGAGGCGAATCGTCGAAGTCGCATGCGAAGTGAAGCTGCGTGAGCGGCACGGGCTGCGTGACGGAGATTGGGTGGAAGTCGAAGTCCCCGATTAATGTGCCGCGACGACGAGCGACCTTTGAGCCATACTCGCTGCGGATTGATTTGATATGCGCGCGGCGGCGATACAACTTGAGCCCGTCATCGGCGACATCGACGTGAACCTGGCGGCGTGTGAAAAGCTCGCCGACGCGGCCGCCGTCGAGGGCGCGGAGTGGATCGTCCTGCCGGAGTTCTTCACGACCGGCGTCGGGTTCTTCCCTGAACTGGCCGAGCGTTCTTTGCCGCCGGACGGGGCCGCGACGCAACTGCTGCTGAAGCTTGCAAGCAGACACGGGGCGGTGGTCGGCGGCTCGTTCCTGTGTCGCGACGCCGACGGCGAGGTGCGCAACGCGTTCTTCCTTGTCACACCTGAAGGGATCGCGGGAAGGCATGACAAGGACATCCCGACGATGTGGGAGAACTGCTTCTACGTCGGCGGGACGGACGACGGGTTAATCAAGGTGCGCGGGCTGACGGCGGGCGTCGCCCTGTGCCAGGAGTTCAACCGGACGCAGACCGTGAGGCGTCTGCGCGGGAAGGCCGACCTCGTCGTGGGCGGTTCGTTCACGTGGGGGGCGCCGGGGTGGATGCCCTTTCGCGGTCGCCTACAGATCTCGATAGAGCGCTACACCGACTGGGCGCCGCGGTTCGCGCGCCTCGTCGGCTGCCCCGTCGTCGAGGCGACGCACTGCGGGCACATACGCTGCAAGACGCCGCTGCTGCCTCTGCCGTACGAAACGAGCCTCGGCGGTGGCGCGACCGTCTGCGACGCGGCCGGTCAAGTCCTCGCGCGCCGCGCGGGGAGCGAGGGCGCGGGCGTCGTCGTGGCGGACATCGAGGTCGGGCGCGTCGGCACACGCGAACGCGAACCGGAGGGCTTCTGGATTCAGGAGCTCGACCCGCTCTCGAAGGCCGGTTGGTATATCCAAGGCCGGCACGGCCGCCACTGGTACAGGCGGCACGTCGCGGGAACGGCTCAAACAAAAGCGCCTTCAAACGTACGTTGACTAAAGATGAAAGGGAGGGCTGTCGATGAGGACGCAGATTGACGTGAGGGTAATCGCGAAGGGCGGGAAGTATCTGGGCGACGACATCGGCGGGGCGCTCGTGACCGTACAGGACGTGCAGACGGGCGAGCTGCTGGCGAAGGGTACGACCGCGGGCGGGTCTGGCGAGCGAGCGACGCTCGTGCCCGACGAGGGCTTCGAGGCGCACGGCGTGCTCTTCTCTCTCACGCCGGGCGAAGTTGACGCACTCTACTCGGAAGATTCCGTGAGCGCCTACCGCCCCGAAGCCGTGTGCGCGCAACTGGCCGACGGCACGGCCGTCCCCGCCCTCTGCTTCAACCTCCCCGCGCCGCCCGCCGCGGGAGAGCGCAACCCCCTGTACGCGTCGAAACTCAGAGAACTGGCCGCGCGCCTGGGACTTCCGGCCGACTACGTCTCTTCCATCGAGTAAAAGCACGGATGCGTTGACCCTATACCTCTTCAAGTGTCTGTGCGGGACAAACGCACGGGCGCCGCTTTATAATCC
>CAXTSK010000060.1:0-1581 GCA_964246655.1 uncultured Pyrinomonadaceae bacterium | reverse complement strand
TCCGGCCGTAACATTCAGACGAAAAGTAGGAATTGACGATGAACAGATTGCCGCGGGTCTTCATTCTCTTGTGCCTTGTCGCTTCGATATTGTCCGTTGCCGGATCGCTCCCGCGGGAGGTCGCAGGAGCGTCAACGAAGAGACAGACGACCGCGCCGCAGGCGAGTCCGACGCCGGTCAGAGATGAGAAGTTATGGAAGAGGGCGTTGGCGCTTCAGAAGAAGGCGATTGTGGTGGACGGGCATAACGACATCCCGACCATCATGGCGGATGAGGATTACGACATCGGGGTGTCGTCGGTGGGGAAGTATCACACGGACATCGCGCGTTTGAAACAGGGGGGGATGACGGGGGAGTTCTTTTCGATTTATGTCGATAGGCAGTACGCGACGCCGGATTGGGTGTCGAAGAACTACACGACGCAGGGCGGGTCGGCGCGGCGGGCGCTGGATTTGATCGACGTGAGTTACAGGATGATCGAGAAGTACCCGCGGGATTTGATGTTGGCGACATCGACCGCGGACATCAGGCGCGCAAAGAAGGAGGGGAAGGTCGGCGTGCTGATGGGCATCGAGGGCGGGCACGCCATCGAGAACTCTTTGCCGGCGCTGCGCGAGTTCTACCGTCTGGGCGTGCGCTACATGACTTTGACGCACAACAACACGAACGAGTGGGCCGACGCGTGCTGCGACACGGCGCGGCACGGCGGGCTTTCGGATTTCGGCAAAGAGGTCGTCGCCGAGATGAACCGGCTGGGGATGCTCGTGGACGTGTCGCACGTGTCGGACGAGACGATGTCGGACGTGCTCGACGTGTCGAAGGCGCCGGTCATCGCGTCGCACTCTTCGGCGCGCGTCTTCTCGAACCACAAACGGAACGTGTCGGACGAACTGCTCAGGCGCATCTCGCAGAATGGCGGCGTCGTGATGGTCAACTTCTACCCGGCCTTCCTCGACGAGAAGGTGCGCATGGCCGGGCTCGAACGCGACGAACGGCTGAAGGCGCAGCGCGACGCACTGCGCGAGCAGTTCAAGGGCGATCAGAAGCGCCTGGACGAGGAGTTGAAGAAGCTCAACGACGCCAACCCCATCCCGAACACGACGCTCTCGATGCTCGTCGATCACATCGAGCACATCGCGAAGGTCGCGGGCATCGACCACGTCGGGCTCGGCTCGGACTTCGACGGCGTGCCCAACCTGCCCGAGGGCATCGACGACGTGGCCGGCCTGCCGAACATTACCTACGAGCTGCTGCGGCGCGGGCACTCGGACGAGGAGGTTTTGAAGATACTCGGCGGCAACTTCATGCGCGTCTTCGTCGAGGCGGAGCGCGTCGCGGCCGTCGAGCGGCGCAAGATCAGCGGCGAGGGCAGCCTCCGCCGTCTCAGCGCTACTGGGAAGTAAAGCAGTAGGCCGTTGGCGGCCAAAGGCAATTCAAGACGCTCCTACGGAGCTTGCTGGAATTAATGGCGACGTGAGCTATAAACATGCCGCCCCTGACGGGGCTCAGCCCTCTTAACCGCCTACCGACAAATAAACTGAGGCGCGCGAGCAACCGCCCGCGCGCCTCTTGCTTTAACGG
>CAXTSK010000059.1:13957-15485 GCA_964246655.1 uncultured Pyrinomonadaceae bacterium | reverse complement strand
CTCGCCGGGCGCAGCTTGCGCACCTCCGCGTCGGACGGCAGCGCGTCGGCGCCGCCTAGCGCGGCGTAAGCGCGCAGCCCCACCCACGCGAAGAAGACGAGCACGGCGGCCGTCGTAATCTGCAACGCGCTCAACTGCCGCACGTCGAAGCGTCGCGCGTAGAGGCTCATCAGAGTGATGTGGGCGGCGAAGAGGAGCGTGGTCGAGAGCGTGAGCAGGTCGCCCGCGTTGACCCGGCCCGCGCTCGCGGGCGCGAGGATGAGCGCGCCGCCGATTGAGGCGAGAATTATCCCCAACAGATTCTCGCGGCTCGGGCGCGCGCGCCAGATGGCGTAGGCGACGACGGGGACGATGGGCGTCGTGATGCCTGTGATGAAGGCCGACTTGGCGGGCGTCGTGTAGAGCAGACCCGTCGTCTGCCCCATGAAGCCGACGCCGATCAGCGCGCCGAGGGTGGCGCCCGCGCGCCACGCCTCGCGCGAAGCCCCGAAGACCTGCCGCGGGAAGAGCGCCGCGAAGACGAGCGCCGCCAGAGGCAACCGCACCGCGAGGTACGTCAGCGGCGGCCAGTGGTCGAGCACGCCGCGCGAGACGGAGAAGGTCGAGCCCCAGATGACCGTCGTCAAAAGTATCGCCCCGTCCGCGGCGAGATTCGTCTTGAACTTCATTAAATGTGACGGTGTGCGGCCCGACTCAAACCCTCAATAACACTTTCAGGACGCCGGGCTCGGCGGCGCGTGCGAGGGCGCGGGGGCCTTCGGAGAGTGGGAACTCGTCTGTGATGAGGGCGTCGGTCTCGACGGCGCCGCGGCGCAGCAGTTCGAGCGCGGGCTTGAAGCGGCCGCAGCGCGAGCCGACGATGCTGATTTCATCGACGACGACGGGCGCGGCGTTCAGCTCGGTCGTGCCGTGGAAGGTTGACTTGAGGACGAGCGTGCCGCGCGGCCTTAAAAGTTTGAGCGCGGTCTCGAAGCCCGCGGGCGACCCCGACGCTTCGACCGTCACGTCGAAGGCGCGTTCGAAGGAGGCGGGCAGCTCGTCCACCTTCGCCGTGCGGACGCCGCGTTCCCGAACAATCTCAAGCTTGTTGTCGTGGCGGCCGACGAGGGTGACGCCCGCGCCCGTCGTCGCCTTCAAAGCTTGCGCGCAGAGCAGCCCGCGCTTGCCGCCGCCGATGACGGCGACGCGCGTCTCCGTCTCGACGCGCGCGCGCTCCGTGATGCCGCACGCGGCCGCGAGCGGTTCGGTGAAGACGGCGCGCTCGTCGGGCACTTCGTCGGGCACGGGTAAGAGGTTGACGGCGGGAAGCTGTAGGTACTCCGCGAAGGCGCCGTCGCGGCCGACGATGCCGAGCACGGTGCGCGCGGGGCAGTGGCGCGAGTCGCCCGCGCGGCAGAGCCGGCAGCGGCCGCAGCCCGCGTTGCTCTCGCCGACGACCCTTCGGCCCTCAAGCTCCGGCGCGCCCGGCGCGGGCTCGACCTCGCCTACGACCTCGGTCTGCCGCTGGTCGCGACCAACGAGCCATTCT
>CAXTSK010000059.1:0-13947 GCA_964246655.1 uncultured Pyrinomonadaceae bacterium | reverse complement strand
CGATCTCCAAATCCGTGTTGCACACGCCCGCCAGACGCACGCGCACCAACGCCTCGCCCTCGCGCGCGGGCACCGCCACGTCCGCCAGCTTGAGTTGACCGTTCTCGAACCGAAGAGCCTTCATGGAGTGATGAGTGATAAGTGATGAGTGATAAGTGGTAGGAAAGAGCCACATGCTTTTTCTTATCACTTATCACTCATCACTTATCACGGTCTTTAAAATCTTTTCGCGCGGAGGTAGGCGTTCTCTTTCGTCAGCTCGACGGTCTTCTCGCGGCCGTTGATTTCGATGGGGAGGCGCCAGGCGAGTTCGCGTTCGCCGTCGAGCTCGGCGTGGATCCACCACTTGCCGGACGGGACGTTGATGGCGGCCTCGCCGCCCTCGTCCAGCTCCGCGTCGATCTTCTGGCGGCCGCCCATCAGGCGCGTGGCGAACTCTTCGAAGCGCTGGCCGTGCCGCGGCTCGGAGTCGTACTCGTTGCGCGCGGCCGCCATGTTGATGGGGTAGAGTTGGACGGGCACCTTCCGCGCCGAGACGGGGAAGCCGACGCCCTCGCGGCGCAGGCGCACGCGGAGCAGGGTCGTGCGCTGGCCTTCGCGCGCGAGGCGTGAAGAGGTGCGCTCGCCCTCGGGCAGCCGCCGGTAGACGCTCAAGACGGCCCCGCCGAGCGCCGCGACCAGCGCGACGCCCGCCACCGCGGCCGCGACCTTCCGTGTGAAGTTCCGTCCCTCGCTCATCCGTCGTCGTTCAGGCCATCAGGCCGCGCTCGCGCAGCGCGCTCGTCAGCTCGTGTTGGGTCGGCGTCGAAAGCACCTGCCCGGCGATGTCAACGGTCGGCTTGCGCTCCTTGCCGCCGTTCTGCTCCCTGACCCAGGCGGCGGCCGACTCGTCCTGCTCGATGTCGATGTACTGGTATTGCACGCCGAGGCGGTCGAGAAACTCGCGCGCGTGCTGCGTGTCTTCGCACCAGTCCGCGCCGTAGACCTTCACTCCGAACACGGCCTTGCACCTCCGCCTCACAAAATCCGCGGCCACATCATAGCAGAGAGCAGGAGACAGTAGGCAGTAGGCAGATGGCAGTCGTTCCGCGTCGCGGACGTTGAGGGGTATCCCTGAGTCCGAGGTCAGCGGTTCTTATACCTGCCTACTGCCTACTGCCTACTGCCTACTGCTTTTCCCTGCTACAATGTCGCTTCAAACTCGGTCAAAGGGTTTTCGGCGGGCACATGACTCCAAACGACGGCGGCGTGGGCGAGACGGCGAGGGGCGGTTTCCGCGACGAGTGCGGCGTGTTCGGCATCTACGGGCACGACGACGCGGCGCGCCTCGCGTATCTCGGGCTCTACCAACTCCAACACCGCGGGCAGGAGTCGTGCGGCATCGTCGCCTCCGACGGCCTGCTCCGCTCCGAGCGCGCGATGGGGCTCGTCAGCGAGGTCTTCGACGAAGACCGCCTCAACCGCCTGCCCGGCACGGCCGCTATCGGCCACACGCGCTACTCGACCGCGGGCGAGGTCTCCGTGCGTGAGGCGCAGCCCTTCCTCATCGCGTGCAAGCACGGGCAGGTCGCCGTCTGCCACAACGGCAACCTTCCCTTCGCCACCGAGGAGCGGCGGAAGCTCGAACGCGACGGCGCCATCTTCAGCTCCACCTCCGACACCGAAGTCATCCTCCACCGCATCGCACGCTCGCGCGCCGACTCCGTCGAGGAGGCCATCCCCGAAGTCCTGTGCGAGACGGAGGGCGCTTTCTCGATGCTCTTCCTCACGCCCGACGCGCTCATCGCCGTGCGCGACCCGCGCGGCTTCCGCCCGCTCGCGCTCGGGCGCCTCGACGGCGCGTGGGTCGTCGCCTCCGAGACGTGCGCGTTCGACCTCATCGGCGCCGAGTACGTCCGCGACGTGGAGCCGGGCGAGATGATCGTCGTCACGAACGAAGGCTTGCGCTCGACGTTCCCGCTGCCCGAGCGGCGCCGCTCGTTCTGCGTCTTTGAGCACGTCTACTTCTCGCGCCCCGACTCGATGGTCTACGGCCGCTCGGTCAACGAGTCGCGGCACAAAATGGGCAAGCGCCTCGCCGTCGAGCAGCCCGCCGACGCCGACCTCGTCGTGCCCGTCCCCGACTCCGGCGTCGCCGCGGCCATCGGCTACGCCGCCGAGAGCGGCATCAACTTCCGCTTCGGCCTCGTGCGCAACCACTACATCGGCCGCACCTTCATCGAGCCGAAGCAGTCCATCCGTTCCTTCGGCGTCCGCCTCAAGCTCAACCCCGTGCGCGACCTCATCAGGGGTCGCAGCGTCGTGCTGATTGACGACTCCATCGTGCGCGGCACGACCTCGAAGAAGATCGTCAGGCTCGTGCGCGAGGCGGGCGCGCGCGCGGTGCACGTGCGGATCAGTTGCCCGCCCACGGTGAGCCCCTGCTATTACGGCGTGGACACGCCGGACAAGCAGGAGTTGATCGCCGCGCGCATGTCGGTGGAGGAGGTGCGCGACTTCATCGAGGCCGACTCGCTCGGCTACCTCTCGATGGAGGGCATGCTCGAAGCCTGCGGCCTGCCCTTCGAGACCTCCTGCGTCGCCTGCTGGACGGGCCGCTACCCGACCCGCATCAGCCCCTTCGCCGAGACCCAGTACGCGCGCGAGCGCGAGCCCGTCCCTTCCGATTAAGTGATAAGAGATGGAGGTGAACTCGTAGGTGGCGCAGAGTAGGAAAGGGTGCGGGTGCGCGCTGGTGGCGCTGGCGGCGTTGCTCGTGGTCGGCGGGTACGTCGGGTGGCGGTTCGTCGTCAAGCCGTACCTTGATAAGCGACGCGAGCAGGCGGCGCCGCCGGCTTCGGGCGACGAGACGAAGGTGGTCGTGTTGGACGTGGGTCAGGGCGACTCGATCCTCGTCGTCACGCCTTCGGGGAAGACGGCGCTCGTGGACGCGGGCGAGCCGGGCGACGGGAAGATTATCCTCGCGGCTTTGAAGAAGTACGGCGTTGACCACATCGACCTCTTCGTCGCCACGCACGCGCACGCCGACCACATCGGCGCGGCCGACGAAGTCATCAAGGCGATACCGGTCGCGCACGTCCTCTACTCCGGCGTGCCGAACACGACGAAGAACTACGAAGACTTCCTCAAGGCCATCGACGAGAAGAAGATCGACCTCATCCGTGCCGCGCCGGGCCAGTCGTTCGAGCTGGGCGGCGGCGCCGTCATGCGCGTGCTCGCGCCCATCGAGCCCTTCTTCAAGAAGGAAGACCTGCGCTCGGGCGGCAACGAGCCGAACGCCAACTCGGTCGTGACGCGCCTCGACTACGGCGCCTTCTCCATCCTGCTCACGGGCGACGCCGAGGAGCAGACCGAGCGCGAGCGCCTGATTAAGAACGGCGCGAACATCCACGCGACCGTCCTCAAGGTCGGGCACCACGGGTCGAAGTACGCGACCTCGGAAGAGTTCCTCAAGCGCGGCGTGTTCAAGTACGCGGTCATCTCGGCGGGGGTAGACAATCGCTACGGCCACCCCTCGCAGGAGGCGCTCGACCGTTTGAAGGCCGCCGGGATAAAAATCTACCGCACGGACTTTCAGGGCGAAATCGCCATCTCGACGCGCGGCCAGGAGGGCGACGTGAAGATCACGACCGCGCGCGAGCCGAAGCCCAGCGAAGACATGTGGGCGGGGCGCCCGGCGCTGCGCGACGACTCGGCCAAGCGCGGCTTCATAGACTTCGGCGACCTCCCGCCCGCGCCCAAGCCGAAGGACGAGGCGCGCTCGAACTCGAACGCGAAGAACGCCAACACGAACCGCGCCCGCGGCGGGAGGTGACGCACGATGTCTGACGAGAAGGGAAAGTCGAAAAGCACGCGCGCCGTCATCGACCGCATGGAAGACGGCGGGACGGCGGTGGTGCTCGTCGGCGAAGACGAACACAAGGTCGAGCTGCCCGCCTCGCTCCTCCCCGAAGGCGCCGAGTCCGGCAGCCACCTCTCCATCAACGTCTCGCTCGACGAAGCCTCGCGCAAGGAGGCGGAAGAGCGCGTCAAGGTGCTCCAGGAAAAACTTGAGAAGCGCGGCGGCGAGGGTCAGAAGAACTTCAAGCTCTGACGGCGATGAAACGTTTAGGCGACGAACGGGTCGTATCTTAACGCGCGGCTTATGAAGAGAAACGCTCTGCTCTGCGTCGTTCTGACGATATTCCTTTGCGGTGTGTCGCAGGCCGCCGACAAGACCGGACGGAAGAGGACGGGCCGTACGGTCTCCGGCATGATCTACTTCACGAACAACACGCCGGAGGACACGTCCTACTTCGTCGAGCTGTTCGCCGGGCGCGCGAAGCGGCGGCTCGCGGCGAAGTGGACGGGGCAGGACAGCTACTTCGAGTTCAAGGGCCTGAGACCGGGCGTCTACTACTTGCAGATCAGCGGGCCGCAAATCTGCCTGCTCCAGTATGAGGTGGACGCTTCGAAAGAGCAGCCCGAGCGGCTGACGATTCTGGGCGACGCCGGATGCGGCCACCACCAGGTCGCGGGGCTTCCCGCGCCGCGACCCCTGCCGCGCCGCAAAAAGAGATGAGCAAATCAATCACTTATTCCGATGCGGGCGTCTCGATTGACGCGGCGAACGCGGCGGTCGAGAAGATCAAGCGGCTGGCGCGGGGGACGTTCAACGCGCGGACGCTCTCGGAGATCGGGAGCTTCGGCGGGATGTTCGACGGCGCGTTCCCGGGCATGAGTGAGCCCGTGCTCGTCGCGTCGGCCGACGGCGTGGGGACGAAGCTGAAAGTGGCCTTCATGACGGGCGTGCACGACACAGTCGGCCGCGACCTCGTCAACCACTGCACGAACGACATCCTCGTGCAGGGCGCGCGCCCGCTCTTCTTCCTCGACTACGTGGCGACGGGCGTGCTCTCCCCCGAAGTGATCGTCTCGGTCGTGGACGGCGTCGCGCGAGGGTGCCGCGAGAACGGGTGCGTCCTCCTCGGCGGCGAGACGGCCGAGATGCCGGGCTTCTACGCGGAGGGCGAGTACGACGTGGCGGGCTTCATCGTCGGCGTCGTCGGCCGCGCGAAGGTCATCGACGGGAGCCGCGTCGTGCCGGGTGACGTGCTGCTCGGGCTCCCCTCGGCGGGCCTGCACACGAACGGCTACTCGCTCGCGCGCAAGCTCTTCTTCGAGGTCGCGGGCCACGACGTTGACACGCGCCTCGACGAACTCGGCGAGACCGTGGGTGAAGCTCTGCTCAGGCCGCACCTCAGTTACCTGCGCCCGCTCGAAGGCTTGCTCGACACGGGCGCCGTCAAGGCGCTCGCGCACATCACGGGCGGCGGGCTGTTGGAGAACATCCCGCGCGTGCTGCCCGAAGGCACCGCGGTCGAGATTGAGAAAGGCTCGTGGGAAGTGCCCGCGCTCTTCCGCGTCATGCAGGGGCTCGGCAACGTCACCGAAGCCGAGATGCACCGCACCTTCAACATGGGAGTCGGCATGGTCGTCGTCTGCGCGCCGGCCGACGCCCTCTCCGTCAAAACACATCTCGACAACCTCGGCGAGACGTGCTACACCATCGGGCGCGTAACCCGCGGCGCGCGCGAAGTGATTCTCGCCTGAGCCGCCGGCCCGGGCGCGCGACCCCCCTTCCGAGCTTTCGGCCTTGTCTCGGGGGGCCGGCTTTCTTCCCAAGGGTTCGATCTTCTTTCAAAGGTTTCGGCTTGCTTCGACGGCACGCCGCCACGCTGCTCCGTGGCGGCGCGGCCCCCCGTTTTACCTCATCTGCAACAAAGGAGAAGACCGCCGTGAATAACAGCGAGGACGTAAAGAGGGGGGCCGCCGCCGTCCCCTCCGCGAACTGCGATGCGAACTCCGACGGCCCGCCGCTGCGTGAGCCGAAGCCCCCGCAGGTACCGCCCAAGTCGGACCCGGAAGACAAAGACCGTCCGCGCAAGTTCGAGACGCCGGTCGCGTGGCTCTTCGGGCGGCAGCTCGTCCGGAGCCTCAAGGGAATACTCCTCTACTCCGCCTACGGCAGTAAGCTCGACCCGCGCGAGTGGATGACTTCAGCCGTGCACCAGTTCGCCGCCGAGGGCGCGACGCAGAAGGAGGCTTGGGACAAGGACGCGGAGAATTATCCCGACGGCTTCTGGTTCGACTACATCTCGGACACGGGCGACGGCATGCGCGCCACCTACAGCATCGCCTATCTCTGCCTGAGCGACCTCGCCGTGCCGACGCGCAATGCGCCCGGGGAGAAAGGCGACGGGGAGCCCGTCCTGAAGGCGGGCGACAAGGCCACGCCCATCCTCAAAAATGTCGAGGGCCGGGAGTACGGCCCCGCCGTGCTCCCGCGCGGCCAGTTCCTCTTCATCGGCGGCGACACGGCCTATCACGCCTCCGACTACATGACGCTCGGCGAGCGCATCCAGAAGACGTTCCGGTGGGCCTACAAGGACATGCTGGATGACGGCGGGGTCAGTGAAAAGGAGTTCCCGCGTCCGGTCTACGGCATCCCCGGCAACCACGACTACTATGACCAGCTCGACGGCTTCCGCCGCCAGTTCCTCCGCCCTGTGCTCTGGGAGCCGGGGCCGAGCGACCCCGCCTCGGCGACAAAGCCCGCGTACCTCGACACGGCCGAGACGGCGCAGCTCATCCTCCGCGGCTACTACCGCACGCAGACCGCGAGCTACCTCGCGCTGCGCCTGCCCTTCGGCTGGCACATGTGGGGGCTCGACACCGAGACCGGGCAGATCGACGAGAGGCAGACGACCTTCTTCCGGCAGTTCTGCCACACCGCGAGGAGCGAGCCGGACAGCCTCCGCGATGACGTAGTCATCCCGCCGAAGCGGCTCATCGTCGCCACCTGCTCGCCGACCACCTTCTTCGGCAAGCTCGCCAACCCCAAGGACTTCAAGTCGGCCGACGCCTTCGGCCAGCTCGCCATCGAGCAGCCCTTCCTGCCCGAGAGCATCAAGGGGGCGCGCGAGCGCGGCGAGCGGCTCGGCATCCCCTACGACCTGACGCAGACGGGCGACTACCGCCTGAAGCGCGGGCAGTGCCGGCTCGACCTCTCGGGCGACGTGCATCACTACGCGCGCTACTGGGGGCCGAAGCCGCCCGACTGCACCCTGACCCCGCGCCCGGGCGAGGACGAGAAGCTCGCCCGGCTCAAGTCGGACCCGGCCGAGCGTGCGAAGGCAAGGCGGAGGAACCAACCGTCGTCGCGCAGCTACGCCTCCATCGTTTCCGGCATCGGCGGCGCGTTCCACCACCCCTCGCAGACCTACTTCGGCGAGGTGCGCGAGCAGTCGCTCTACCCTTCGGAGAAGACCTCGACCGAGGAGGTCTCGCGCAGCGTCTTCAAGTTCTGGAACATCATCAACGGCGGCGGCGTCTGGCTGGCGGGCCTGCTCCTCGCCTTCCTCATCTACTTCGCCTTCACCGTGCCGCAGAGCAGCCGCGACGTGCTCAACAACATCGCGCACCTCGGGCTCGGGCTGGCGACGAACGAGCGGGTAGACCCGCCCGTCGCAGTCCTCATCGAGCCGGGCACGAAGGTGGATACCGAGTGCGAAGACCCCAACTGCGTCCGGCCCTTCCTGAACAAGTGGTTCGGCATCGGCGACGAGTGGCGCGCTCCCGACGCCTGCAAAGGCGCGCCGAACTACTTCTTCTTCAGCGCGTGTCACCGCGGCTACTGGCCGCCGCCCGACTTCCTCGTCGGGCTCTTCGCGGCCGTCGTCCTCTCCTGCATCCCGCTCATCTACGCGACCGCCAGCAAGAAGCTCTACGGCCTCGCCGCGGACGAGGCCGAGAGTGAGGACGACAGCAAGGACGATGGCAAGGACTACGAGGACGAGGAGGAGGGACGCGCCTACCCCGGCGGCGTGGGGGGCGTGGACGCCGCCGCGAGCGAGGTGGCGGACACGGACGACGGCAACAAGATCAGACCCGTCAAACATCACCCCGAGACGACGGCCGCCCCGCGCGGGCGGGTCGGGGTTTGCACGCGCCTCGCCGCGGCCCTCTTCTTCGGGGGGCTCGTGCTCGTCAAGCCTTACCGGTCGCACATCACCCCGTTCGGCAACAGCCTGATCGTCCTGCTTACCTTCGTCTGGGCGGGCGCCTGCGTGGCGCTGAACCTGCGCTACACGGAGTTCCTCTTCAAGCGGTCTTACAACGAGACCATCAAGCGGCAGGACTGGTTTTTGACGTGGATGCTGGCCGGGCTGGCGCTCGTCGCCGTGGGGCTCGGTCTCTGGTCGTTCGGCCGCAACAACCTGCCGGCGCTGCTCGTCTCAGACATCCTCTTCATCGCCGCGGTGCTCGGCCTCTGTGCGGCGCTCGTCGTCGGGCTCCCGTTCTTCGTCACCGACGCGCTCTTCTCGAACTGGCCCAAGGGCGTGCGCTGGCTGGGCCGGGGACTGGTCGGCCTCTGGCACTTCGTGCTTCAGCTCGCCGTGCCGTTCGTGCTGGTGCGCAGGGCGAGTTGGCTGAGCCTGACCATCGCCGTGCTGGTGATCCTTATCGGCACGTACGTCGGCGAGCGCCTGCTGGCGCGGTTCAAGGGCTGGGCGCTCATCTTCGTGTGGCTCCTGCTGGGCCTCGCGACGCTGCTGGGGCCGCTGCTGCCCGTCTTAATTCGGAAGGTCTCGCCGACCTTCGACGGCGGCCAGTTCTGGCACTCGTTCACAAACCCCTGGTTCACGTCGAACAATTCGACGGGCTGGGTGGGGCTGCTGCCCTCGGTGTTGGCGGGGCTGGTCGGGCTGGTGATGTGTTGCTACTGGTTCGGCTGGTATCTGGGCGTCTGCTTCGCCTTCAACGGGCACAACAACGAGGTGGGCGGCGCGGCGCGCATCGAGCGCTTCAAGCAGTTCATACGCTTCCACCTGACCAGAGAGGGGCTGACCGCCTACGTCATCGCCGTCAACGACCCCTCCGACACGGGGCGCGACCTGACGCCGCACGTCGTCGATGTCTTCCACCTGCGCCCGAAGGCTTAGGCAGGAAGGGTTAACCACGGAGACACGGAGACACAGCTCGGACACGGCTAAAGACTTGAAGCTGTATCCGAGCTGTGTCTCCGTGTCTCCGTGGTAAACTTTCGCACTCGACATTCAACCAACATCAGTTTTAAAGAACAGAGAAGCGGAGGGAGCCTTGTCGGACGAAGCGGGCGGGGCGCGGGGCGTCGGGATACTCATCTCGGGGCGCGGGTCGAACATGACGGCGCTCGCCGACGCGGTCGCCGCGGGAAGCGTGCCGGGCGCGCGTATCGTCATCGTCTTAAGCGACCAGCCGCGGGCCGCCGGGCTCGAAGCCGCGCGGGAGAGAGGGATTGAAACGGCGGTCGTCGAGCGCCGCGGCCGCACGCGCGAGGAGCACGAGCGCGAGATAATTAAGGAGTTGAAAGAGCGCGGCGTCGAGCTGGTCTGCCTCGCCGGCTACATGCGCCTGCTCTCGCCCTGCTTCGTCGGGGAGTTCCGCGGCCGCGTCCTCAACATACACCCCTCGCTGCTCCCGGCCTTCCCCGGCCTCGACGCGCAGCGCCAGGCCGTCGAGCACGGCGTCCGCGTCTCCGGCTGCACCGTCCACTTCGTGGACGAGACCCTCGACGGCGGCCCCATCGTCACACAGCGCGCCGTTCCAGTCCTCGACACGGACACCCCCGACACCCTCGCCGCCCGCATACTTTCTGAAGAGCACAAGGCTTACCCCGAAGCGCTCGCCCTCGTCTGCTCCGGCGCCTACGAAATCCACGGCCGCCGGGTCGTGAGAAGATGAGTTCAGAGTTCCAGGTTCAAGGTTCAAAGTTGAAGTGGCTTAACTTTGAACCTTGAACTTGGAACTTTGAACTTCCCCCTTTAAACTTTCGGTTATGAACATCGACGAGCAGTTGGAGTTCCTGCGCAAGGGCGCGGTCGAGGTCATCCGCGAGGAGGACTTGCGGGCGAAGCTTCTGAAGAGCGAGCGGACGAATCGGCCCCTGCGCGTCAAGCTCGGCGCAGACCCGACCGCGCCCGACATACACCTCGGCCACACGGTCGTCATCCGCAAGCTCCGGCACTTTCAGGAACTCGGGCACACCGTCATCTTCCTCATCGGCGACTTCACCGGCCTCATCGGCGACCCGTCGGGGAAGTCAGCCACGCGCCCGCAGCTTACGCGCGAAGAGATTAACGCCAACGCCGAGACGTACAAGAAGCAGATCTTCAAGCTGCTCGACCCCGACCGGACCGAGATCCGCTTCAACTCCGAATGGATGGACAAGCTCGGCTCCGACGGCTTCATCCGCCTCGCCTCGCACGTCACGGTCAAGCAGATTCTCGAACGCGACGACTTCCAGAAGCGCATCAGTGAAGAGCGCCCCGTCGCACTCCACGAACTGCTCTACCCCTTGACGCAAGCCTACGACTCGGTCGCGCTCGAAGCGGACGTGGAACTCGGCGGCACCGACCAGAAGTTCAACCTCCTCCTCGGCCGCAACCTCCAACGCGAGTACAACCAGGAGCCGCAGGTCGCGCTCATCACGCCCCTGCTCGAAGGCACCGACGGCGTCCAGAAGATGTCGAAGTCGCTCGGCAACTACATCGGCATCGACGAGCCGCCGCAGGAGATGTTCGGCAAGCTCATGTCCATCAGCGACGACCTCATGTGGCGCTACTACGAACTGCTCACAGACTTCACGGTCGCCGACATCAAGCAGATGCGCGAACGCGCCGCCTCCGGCGAGATCAACCCCCGCGACTTCAAAGTCGCCCTCGCCAAGCGCGTCATCTCCGACTTCCATTCGCCTGACGCCGCTGCCGCAGCGGAGGAGGAGTTCAACCGCATCTTCAAGCGCAAGGAGGTGCCCGACGAGATAGAGGATCGATTTGTTACCGCTCAGACGTGGAAGCTACCGCGCCTTCTTGTCGAGGCCGGTCTTGCGCCCTCGATGGCCGAAGCGCGCCGCCTCATTGAACAGGGCGGCGTCCGCATCGACGGCGAACGCATCACGCGCGTTGAGGCTGATGTTACGACGACACACGAACGAGCATTACTCATCCAAGTCGGCAAGCGCCGCTTCCTGCGTGTGCAAGGCAAATTCGGGGGCCACCCTCAACACACATGACTAAATCTACAGAGCGTGGGGAAGGCATCACGCGCCGCGAGTTCGTTGCATCGGCGGTCGCGGCGTCGGCACTCGTCGGCTCAGGTGTGGCTCTCGGCGCGCAGGCCGGGAGGCCGAATGTTCTTTACATCATGGCGGACGATTTGGGGTGGGGCGATTTGAGTTGTTACGGTCGCCCTGATTACAGGACGCCGAACCTCGACCGTCTGGCTTCGGAGGGCGTGCGGTTCACGCAAGCCTACTCGGCCGCGCCCGTCTGCACGCCGACACGTTGCGCGTTCGTGACGGGGCGTTACCCTGCGCGCACGGCGGTCGGGCTCGAAGAGCCGCTGTCATGGCATCGTTCGCTCGTCGAGCAGAAGCGCGACCCCGGCCTGTCGCCCGAGCACCCGACCGTGGCCTCGCTCCTGAAGGCGGCCGGCTACCACACGGCGCTCGTCGGCAAGTGGCACCTCGGCTACCTGCCGAAATACAGCCCCATCAAAAGCGGCTTCGAAGAGTTCTTCGGCATCATGAGCGGCGGGGCCGACTACTTCACACACAAGGACGCGCGCGGCGACGCCGACCTCTTCGAGGCAGAGGTGCCCGTCGAGCGCGTCGGCTACATGACCGACCTTATCACGGAGCGCGCCGTCGAATACTTACGCCGACGCCACGACGCGCCCTTCTTCCTCAGCCTCAACTACACGGCGCCGCACTGGCCCTGGGAGGGGCCGCGCGACGAGCAGTTCTCGCGCACACACGCGGGTGGCAACGAGGGCTTTACCTCGGGCGGCTCGCTCAAGACTTACGCCGAGATGATGCGCGGCTTAGACAACGGCGTCGGCCGCGTGCTGCGCGCGCTCGAAGAGGCGGGGCACACGCGCCGGACGCTCGTCGTCTTCACGAGCGACAACGGCGGCGAGCGCTTCTCCTACAACTGGCCCTTCACGGGTCAGAAGTTCGACCTCCACGAGGGCGGCATACGCGTCCCCGCCTTCGTCCGCTGGCCCGGCGTCGTCCCCGCGGGGCGCACGACCGAACAGGTCGCGGTGACGATGGACTGGACGGCCACCATCCTCGCCGCCGCGGGCGCGCGCACGCACGCAGACTACCCGCTCGACGGCGAAGACCTGCTGCCCGTCCTGCGCGGCACGCGCCTACCCTTCGAGCGCACGCTCTTCTGGCGCAACGACGTGCAGGGCGCGGCACGCTCCGGCCGCTGGAAGTACCTGAAGGAGGGCGAGAAGAGCGAACACCTCTTCGACCTCCAGACCGACGAGCGCGAGCAGGCCGACTCGCGCAACTCACACGGCGAAATCTTCGAGCGCCTGAAGGCCGAGTACCGGAAGTGGGAGTCGCAGATGTTGAAGCAGCGCCCCGCGCGCACGGCTAACTGAGGAGGAGTGAGATGAAAGAAGGTTACGAGAATTCCGACAACACGTCCGTCATCCGCCGCTGGTTCGAGGAGGTTTGGAACAAGGGGCGCGAGGGGGCGATTGACGAGTTGTTTGATGAGGAGGGCGTGGCCCACGGTCTGGCCGACGAGACCGGGTCGCCGCTGCGCGGGCCGGAGGGCTTCAAGCCCTTCTTCCGCAAATTCCGCGAGGCGTTCCCCGAGATCGAGGTCGTCGTGGAGGACACGGTCTCGGAGGACGACAAGGTCGCGGCGCGCTGCACCGTGCGCGGTCGTCACCGCGGTGACGCGCTCGGCTTCAAGGCCACCGACAGCCCCGTCGAGTTCGAAGGCATCTGCATCGTCCGTCTGCGGGACGGCAAGATCGTCGAGGCGTGGAACAACTTCGACTTCATGTCCATGTTCCAACAGCTCGGCGCGCTCCGCCTCGACGCAGGCCCGGCCGCGTCCGACCAGGACGACGCGCTGCCGTCGATGGATTAGTAGGCAGATGGCAGATGGCAGTAGGCGGTTAAGAGCGCCGCTGTCGAAACGTCCGAGTTAAACTTTCAACGTTCTTAACTCGGAGACTGCCATCTGCCATCTGCCATCTGCCATCTGCCATCTGCCTACTGTTCTTATGTCCGCAGCCATCCCCACAGATGAGACGCTCGTCATCGAGACGCCGGAGCGCGTGCCGCTGCACTTCGCTTTGGCCTCGACGGGCAACCGCTTCCTGGCGTGCGCCTTCGACCACTTCCTGCAAGTGCTCGTCATCGGACTCCTCTTGCTCGTCGTCGGGTGGTGGATCGGGTTGTCGGACTTGGGGAGTTGGACGCGGAACGCGCCGAAGTGGGTGTTGGCGCTCCTCATCGTCGCGGTCTTCGCGCTGTGGTCGGGCTACTTCGTGCTGTTCGAGTGGTGGTGGTCGGGGCAGACGCCGGGCAAGCGCTGGCTGCGCCTGCGCGTCATCCGCGAGGACGGGCGACCCGTAACCTTCTGGGAGGCCGCGGCCCGAAACCTCGTCCGCATCCTCGACATGGAGCCCTTCCCCTTCTACTCGGTCGGGCTCGTCTCGGTCTTCGTCAGCACGCGCGACCAACGTCTGGGCGACTTCGTCGCGGGCACCGTCGTCGTGCGCGAGCGCGAGGCGCAGGCGCCCACCTTCGACCAGGTCTTCTCGGCGCCGACGGCCGACGCCGCGCTGCGCCGATCCTTCAAGCCCTTCAACTTCCGCGCAGACCTCTCCGCATTGACGGAGCCCGAGGTCGAGGTGGTCGAAGCATTCCTCCGCCGCCGCTGGGACATGGAAGACATGCCCCGCAAGTGGATGGCCTGGCGCGTCGCCACGCCGCTGCTCCACAAGCTCCGACCCGAATACGACCCGGCAGAGTTCACCTACGAAGGCTTCCTCGAAGAACTCCTCCACCGCTACCGCGCCACGCACCGGTTTGAGGGGTGGGGCCGGGTGGGGGGG
>CAXTSK010000058.1:0-15498 GCA_964246655.1 uncultured Pyrinomonadaceae bacterium | reverse complement strand
CGCTCGGGCCGCAGTGGCGTCCGCTCGTGCGCGTGCGCACGGGGCGCGGCGCCGAGCAGACACACGTCTACGTCCGTGAAGCGGGCGACAACCTGAAGGTGATGATCGTGACGCTCGACGGCGACCAGGCGACCGTCATCCGCGCGAAGGTGAACCCGGAAGGGTTAGCCAGGTTCGCGCGCGAGCCGAAGGTGCTCGGCATCTCCCTCGACCAAGACGATTAGTCCCGAACACCTCGACCCGAGCATGAAGAGCCCGCCTCCGCTGCACCCGCGGAGGCGGGCTCTTCGTCTTTCAGAACACGGCTGATGGAAGCCCCTTGACAATCTAGGGCTCTTCCGGCAGAATGCTCCTAGATTATCTAGGAGGTGGTCATGCCCAAGCAGGACGCCAAACTTCTTCAAGGCACGCTCGACATGCTCATCCTCAAGGCGCTGAGCCTGGGCGCGCTCCACGGCTTCGGCGTCGGCCAGCGCATCATGCAGATGTCTGCGGACGCGCTGCGCGTCGAGGAGGGCTCACTCTACCCGGCGCTCTATCGCATCGAGCAGCAGGGCTGGATCGACTCCGAGTGGGGCATCTCCGAGAACAACCAGCGCGCCAAGTTCTACAAACTGACGCGCGCCGGGCGCAAGCAGCTCCAGGTCGAGGAGGAGAACTGGGAGCGCCTGGCCGCCGCCGTCTTCAAGGTCATGCAGGCCACCTGACGCCTTATGAGGTTGAACTACTGGCTCAGGCTCGGGCGCACGCGCCTGCGGGGGCTGCTCCGCAAGGATAGCGTCGAGCGCGAGATGGAAGAGGAGTTGCGCTTCCACGTCAGGATGCGCGCCGAGGAGAACGTGCGCCGCGGCATGGCGCCGGACGAGGCCGAGCGCGCGGCACTCAAAAGTTTCGGGCAGTTGGCGCGGGTCAAGGAGTACTGCCGCGACTTCAAGGGAGGTGGGCTGTTGGAGTCTCTGTTACAGGACGTGAAGTTCGGCGTGCGAACTTTGTTGAAGAGCCGCGGGTTCACGCTGGTCGCAGTGCTCACGCTCGCCATCGGCGTTGGGGCGAACACCGCCATCTTCAGCGTGGTCGAGGCGGTGCTCCTGCGCGCGCTCCCTTACGGCGACGCCGACCGGCTGGTCGTGTTGTGGGAGAACAACCGCGCGCGCAATAACGCGCACAACGTCGTCAACCCGGGGAACCTCCTCGACTGGCGCGAGCAGGCGGGTTCGTTCGAAGACGTGGCTGCCTTCTACGACGATAGGTTCGGCTTGACGGGCGGCGGCGAGCCTGAGGATGTCGCCGGGCAGGCTACGACGCCGAACCTCTTTCAACTGTTGGGCGCGCGGCCCGCGCTCGGGCGCACGCTGTTGCCGGGCGACGAGGCGGCGGGCGGCCAGAACGTCGCCGTCATCAGCCACGGCCTCTGGCAGCGCCGCTTCGGCGGCTCGCCCGACGTTGTCGGCAAGACGGTGACACTCAACGGCGCGGGCGCGACCATCGTCGGCGTCATGCCGCCGGACTTCAAATGGTTCATCAAGGAGAACTCGTTCAGCGGCAAGCCCGCGGAAGTGTGGATGCCGCTGGAACTTCCTGAACGGTTGCGCACCACCCGGCGCGGGCGCTACCTATCGACGGTCGCGCGCCTCAAGCCGGGCGTCACGTTTGAGCAGGCGCGGGGCGAGATGAACACGGTCGCGTCTCGCCTCGAAGCGCAGTACCCGGAAGTCGATAAGGGGTGGGGCGCGACGGTCGTGCCGCTGCGCGAACAGCTCGCGGGCGAGGTCAGGGCCGCGCTCCTCGTCATCCTCGGCGCGGTCGGCTTCGTGCTCCTCATCGCCTGCGTCAACGTCGCAAACCTGCTGCTGGCGCGCTCCGCGGGCAGGCGCAAAGAGCTGTCGCTGCGTGCCGCGCTCGGGGCGGGGCGCCTGCGCATCGCCCGCCAGCTTCTCACCGAAAGCATGTTGCTCGCCGTGGCGGGCGGCGCGCTCGGCCTGCTCCTCTCGCACTGGGGCGTGAGGGCGCTCGTCGCGCTGAGCCCGCCGAACCTTCTCGGCGAAGGGGAGGTTGGCGTTAACCTGACCGTGCTCGCGTTCACGCTGGCCGTCTCGCTCCTGACGGGGCTGGCGTTCGGCGTGGCCCCGGCCCTCGAAGCGTCGCGGTTGAACCTGAGCGAGTCTTTGAAGGAGTCGGGCCGCGGGAACGTCGGCGGGGGGCGCGCGGGGCGCGTGCGGGCCGTGCTCGTCGTGGCCGAGACGGGGCTCGCGCTCGTGCTGCTGGTGGGCGCGGGGCGGATGGTCAGGAGCTTCCTTAGTCTACAGGCCGTCCACCCGGGTTTCGACGCGGGCAACCTGCTCACGATGCGCGTGATGCTGCCGCAGACGAAGTACCCCGAAGGCGGCAAGAAGGTTGAGTTCTACAGGCAGGCGGCGGAGCGCCTCCGCGCGCTGCCCGGCGTGCGCTCGGCGAGCGCCGTCAGTGCGCTGCCCTTCGCAGACCTCGGCGCCGCCACCAGCTTCACGGTCGTGGGCAGGCCCGCGCCTTCGGCGGGCGACAAGTGGAGCACAGACGTTCGCGTCGCCGACGAGAACTACTTCCGCACGATGAACATCCCCGTCGTCGCCGGCCGCACGTTCACGGAGCAGGAGGCGGTCGAAGACCGGAAGGTGGTCGTTATCAACGAGGCGATGGCGCGCAAGCACTTCCCGGGCGAAGACCCCATCGGCAAGCGCCTCGTGGTCAACATGGGCAGCCAGCCCGCCCCAACCGAGATCGTCGGCGTGGTCGGCGACGCCAGGTATGACAAGCTCGACGGCGAGTTGAGGCCGATGGTCTACTGGACGCCGCCGCAGCTCACATACTCCTCGATGACGTTCGTCGTGCGTACGGCCGGAGACCCGGCAGCGCTCGGCCCGGCCGCCGTCCGCGAGATTCAGGCGGTCGATAAAGAGCAGCCGGTGTCGGACGTGAGGACGATGGAGAGCTGGGTGTCTGACTCGACGGCGCGGACGAGGTTCGGCACTCTTCTGCTCGGCGCCTTCGCGTGCGCGGCGTTGGTGCTGGCGGCAGTCGGTATCTACGGAGTCATCTCCTACTCCGTGGCGCAGCGCCGGAACGAGATCGGCATCCGCATGGCGCTGGGCGCGCAGACTCGCGACGTGCTGAGGCTGGTGGTCGGCCAGGGGATGAAGCTGGTGTTGGCCGGGGTCGTGCTGGGGCTCGCGGGCGCGCTCGCGCTGACGCGCGTGATGTCGGGCCTGCTCTACGGCGTGGCCGCCAACGACCCGGCGACGTTCGCCGCCAACGCGCTGCTGCTCGCGGCCGTGTCTCTGTTGGCCTGCTACGTCCCTGCGCGGCGTGCCACCCGCGTCGATCCTTTGGCCGCGCTCAGGCGCGAATAGCGCTGAACTTCTTTATAAAAAAATTTCCGCCGAGTCATAAGTCTGATCCCTCTCTCCGCGAAAGTGCGCGTTACGTGTCGGGGCGTCTGAATTCCTGCCCCGGCGTCTCCGAGGACGGCACCACCGCCGTCCGGATACCCACCGACAAGGGGAAACCACCTCGCACGAAAAGGAGAGAGTTAATGCGCCATCTTAAAATAAAACAGGCCGCCGCGCTGTTCGTCCTAATCGCCATCGCCGCCGTCGTCGCCTACGGGCGCGTCAACAACGACCCACCCACCGACCAGCAGAAGGAGTTCGCCAAGCAGACGGCCGACCTCCTGCAAAACGAAGTCTTCGCCGCGCTGCTCCAGGAGTTCGGCGAGACGACGCCCGAGAACGTGGAGCAGGGCAAGCAGGCCGTCTCGCTCATCTTCCACGACGCAAACAGGGACATCAGGCTCATCGGCAACTCCGACACGCTCCTCGGCGGGAACAACAACATCCCGAGTGACCCGTTCGAGCAGCAATCGCTGGCGCGCGCCCTCAAGGGCAAGCCGAACCAGACCGTCGAGCGTCACGGCAACCGCTGGTACTACCGCCGCTCCATCCCCCTCAGCAACACCATGCACACGAGTTGCGCGGTGTGTCACACGAACTTCACCCCGCAGTTCTTCGAGCAGACGCACAACCCCGGCCAGTGGGTCGGCGCGCTCACGCTGCGCGTACCCGTTAAAGAGGACTAATCGCCGCCGGGGCGGAGCGAGTATCAAAGCGAGAAGACGGGGGCGGGAATCTCGCCCCCGTCTTCTACCGAAGAGTGATTGTGGGTGTGGAAGTGGTATGAAAAGGGGAAGGGCATCACACCGATGCCCTTCCCCTTTTCATGCTCGCGCTTTCCTGTTGACATTCTACAAGAGCGCGGTGTACAAACTGTCTTGTAGATAGTCTACAGGAGACGCATGGACAAGAAGACGGACTTGTTGCAGGGCACGCTCGACCTGCTGATCATGAAGACGCTCCAGGCCGGCCCGACCCACGGCTGGGACATCGCGCAGCGCATCCGGCAGCTCTCGCGTGAAGTCCTGACCGTCAACCAGGGCTCGCTCTACCCGGCGCTCCACCGCCTGGAGGCGCAGGGACGGATCGCGTCGGAGTGGGGGACATCGGACAACAACCGGCAGGCCAAGTTCTACAAGCTGACCGCCGCCGGGCGGCGGCAGTTGACCGCCGACACCGAGAGCTGGGAGCGCTTCGCGCGGGCCGTGAGCCTGATACTAGAGGGCGCGTGAAGGAAGGGACATCCCCCATGATGAGAGCTTTGAAGAGGCGGGCGCGTGCCCTGTTCAGGCGGGCGGAGATGGAGGCCGAACTCGACGAGGAGTTGCGCTTCCACATCGAGAAGGAGATCGAACAGAACCTCGCGCGCGGGATGTCGCCGGCCGAGGCGCGGCGCGCGGCGCTGGTGGAGTTCGGCGGCGCGGAGCGTATCAGGGAGGAGTGCCGTGACATGCGCGGCGTGCGCCTGTTAGAGGACTTGCTTCAGGACGTGCGCTACGCCCGGCGCGTCCTGACGAAGAGTCCCGTCTTCACCCTCATGAGCGTCCTTTCGCTGGCCCTCGGCATCGGCGTCAACGCCGCCGTCTTCGGCTTCGTCAACGCCGTGATGCTGCGGCCGCTCTCGCTGCCCGGTAACGCCGAGTTAGTCCGCATACAGAGTGACAACTTCCCCGCTTATTCCGACTACTTGGCCTTCGACGAGCGCACCGGGGTCTTCCGCGGGCTGGCCGCTTACGACTTCGACGGCTACCAGTTGACCGCGGGCGACTCGGCCGCGCGCGCCGAGGTCGTACTCGCCAGCGGCAACTACTTCGACGTGCTCGGCGTGAAGCCGGCCCTCGGCCGCACGTTCACGCCGGACGAAGACGGGCGGAACAACACGACTCCCGTCGCGGTCATCAGCCACGGCCTGTGGCAAGGCAGGTTCGGCGCCGACCCCGCCGTCGTCGGCAAGACGTTTCAGTTGCGCCGCGTGACCTTCACGATCATCGGCGTCGCCCCGCGTGAACTCAACGGCGTCTCGCTCGGCCGTCGCCACGACCTGTGGATACCCTTCGCGGCGGAAGCCCTGCTCCGCCCGGAGGAGAACCGGCTCAAGCGCCCGGACGACTATCAGGTGCACGTGATCGGCAGGCTCAAGCCCGAGGTCAGCCTCGCGCAGGCGCAGGCCGCGGTGGAAGTCGTCGCCGCACAGCAGGATCAAGATCGGAAGGCACGACTCTTCACCGGCAACCCCGGCGAGCAGTCCGACACGCCGCGCTTGGTCTCGCGGGCGACGGCCGTCGAGATGGGGACGCAAGACCGGCAGCAGTCTTGGCTCGTCGTCGCCGCTATGTTGGCGGTCATGGGGCTGGTGCTGCTGGTCGCGTGCGCCAACGTCGCGAACCTCCTGCTCGGCCGTGCGGCCGAGCGCCGACGCGAGATCGCCATGCGCCTCGCGTTGGGCGCGAGCCGTGCGCGCATCGTGCGTCAGTTGTTGACCGAGAGCATCATCCTGTCGCTGCTCGGGGCGGCCGTGGGGCTGCTCCTGGCGCGTTGGGCGGGCGACCTTTTACTGTCTCTGATGTATCGACACTCGCCGGCCGAAGTGTCGGCCGTCACGCTCGATCTCAGCAGCGACTGGCGGATGCTCCTTTATACGCTGCTGATGGGCGTCGCGACGGGAGTGGCCTTCGGGCTCGTCCCGGCGCTCCAGGCTTCTAAGGTCGATGTCATCTCCGACCTCAAAGCCGAGACGGCGGTGCGGAGCCCGGGTCGCCGCCGGCTCACCTTCCGCAATGCGCTGGTGGTGACGCAGGTCGCAATCTCGACGCTCCTGTTGATACCGGCCGGGTTGATGCTCAGGAGCATCCGGCTGGCCGAAGCTTCCGGCTACGGCTTCCCCACGGCCGACCGCTACGTGGCGGCCGTCGATCTGGAAGCCCTCGGCTACGACGAGCGGCGGCGTCGCCTCGTCGGGGACGAGTTGCTGCGCAAGGTGCGCGAGACGCCGGGCGTCCGCTCCGCCACGATGTCGCAGATCGTGCCGCTGACCGGGGGGACGATGGTCGTCACGCTGGAGGTCGAAGGGGAAGGGCCGGGGCAGCAGGCCGCCGACGTGTTCGAGGAGAACGGCGCGTCCGTCTACGCGCTCGACCAGCCCGGCTCGCTCTACCTGAACATGGTGGAGACCCGCTACTTCGAGACGATGGGTATCCCACTCGTGGCCGGGCGCGACTTCAACGAACGGGACGACGCCTCCTCGCCCGACGTGGTCGTCGTCAACGAGACGTTGGCCCGCAGGCTCGCGCCCGCCGGGCAGGCGCTCGGCAGAAGGTTGATTGAGCGCGACCCGTTGACGGGGAAGCCGAAGTCGTTGGAAGTCGTCGGCGTGGTCAGGGACGCCAAGTACATCTGGCCCTCGGAGCGGCCGCGCTACTTCGCGTACCGACCGGTGAGGCAGCTCGGGCAGGGCGAGTTCGGGGCAGTCCACCTCACCGTCCACGCCGCGGGCGATCCAGCGACAATCTCGAAAGGGGTGCGAGCTGCCGCGAGTGCAGTTGACCCCGACCTCTCCGTCGAGGGCGTGATCCGGCTCGACGAATTGATCGAGCAGCGCGTGGGCGAGACGAAGCTCGTCATCCTGGCTGCGGCCGTCGTCGGGGCGCTGGCGCTGCTGCTCGCCGCCGTCGGCCTGTACGGGGTGATGGCTTACGCCGTCGCAAGCCGGACGAAGGAGATCGGCATCCGCATGGCGCTCGGCGCGGGGCGCAGGCGGGTGCGGCGGATGATTCTCGCCGACGGCCTGGCGCTCGCGGCTGCCGGGACGCTGGCCGGGCTGCTCGTCTCGGCGGCCTGCATGAGGCTCATGCGAAGCATGCTCTACGGCGTCTCCGACATCGACCCGCTGACATACGCTGCGGTTGCGGTCTTCCTCACGGCGGTGGCGCTCACGGCCTGCTACCTCCCTGCGCGGCGGGCGACGAAGGTCGATCCGATGATTGCTTTGAGATACGAATAAAAGTAGCGTTGCGCGCCTGATTCCGTCCCTTCATCAATCGCCTGCGACATGTCCCGCCCGAGTTCCGCATCGCCCTCGCGGTTACGTCCGGTTTGTGATACACCCTCATTATTGGTGCCGGAGCGTCAAAACCGTCGAGGCAACGGTGCGACCACTGCACCCATCCACCGAGTCTAATCGAGAAGAGAATTTCAAAGGAGATTGAGGTATGTTCGACCCCCGTAGCTTGAAGGTCCGAATCTCCGCCGCGCGCCCCCTGCTTACGGCCTGGGGCCTTGCCGTCTTAGCCCTAACACTGGCCGCCAACACATCCCCCGCCTCCGCGCAGTCGCAGGCGCTCAACGGTCAGATCGAAGGCACGGTCGTGGACGCGACCGGCGCGGTCGTTCCTAACGCGAGCATCACGGTCATGAACGTCGAGACGGGCGCGGAGCGAAAGGTCACAAGCGACGATAGCGGCTTCTACCGCGTGCCATTGCTGACTTTGGGAACTTACCAGGTCTCCGTGGAGGCGCCCAATTTCAAAAAACTCCTGCGCGAGGGCATCACCTTGACGGCGGGGCAGACGGCGACCGTCCCGCTCGCCCTTGAGGCGGGGCAGTTGAGCGAGGTCGTCACCGTGAGCGGCGACGCCCCTCTGGCCGACCCGGGGAAGATCGATGTCGGGCGCGTGATGAACTCCGTCGAAGTACATAACCTCCCGCTCGTCTCGCGCAACCCTTACAACTTCGCGCTCCTTCAGTCGAACGTCACCGGCCGGCCCAACATCGAGTTCGGCGTGCCGCGCATCAACGCGAACGGGTACGCGCGGCGGACCAACTACCAGCTCGACGGCAACAACAACACCCAGACGGATCGCTCCGGCATCCGCCTGATGCCCATCTCGGAGGTCTTCGTCTCCGAGGTGCAACTGGTGACGAACGGGTTCGCGCCCGAGTTCGGCAACACGACCGGCCTCATCATGAACGCCGTCACGCCAGCGGGGACGAACGACTACCACGGGCACGTCGGCTACCGCTTCCGCCGCACGTCCTTCTCGTCCCGGCCCTTCTTCTCGAACCCGCTGCTGGCGAAGCCTAAGACCAAGGTGGACGACTTCAGCTTCTCGGTCGGCGGCCCCATCGTCAAGAACCGCTGGCACTTCTACACCGGCTTCGAGGACGTGTCGCGCGACCTCGGCGGCGAGCCGCAGCGCGTCGTCACGGTCACCCAGGCGAATCAGCAGGCCCTCGTCGCGGCGGGCGTGAGCGCCGACGCTTTCCCGAACACGATCCCCGCGGCGCAGAAGGTTAAATTCTTCATCGTGCGCACCGACGCCCAGTTGAGCGACAAGCACCACCTCGTCGGGCGCGTCAACACCTTCCGCAACAACTCGCCGGACAACATCGCGGGCGGGCTCACGACCCTTGAGCGCAGCATCGACTTCATCGACCTCTCGAACTCCGTCGGGGTGCAGTTCGCCTCCACCTTCACGCCGAACCTGCTCAACGAGGCGCGCTTCCAGTACGCGAAGCGCTACTCGCAGAATTTGCCCAACGGCAACTCGGGCACCGGCCCGGCCATCGTCATCACCGGCGTCGCCAACTTCGGCATGCCGGAGAACGCCAACACCATCGCGCCCCTGGAGAAGTCCAACCAGTTCCTCGACAACGTGACGGTCACCCGCGGCGGGCACGCGTTGAAGTTCGGCGCGGGCTTCAACGTCATCGACGACACGCAGAAGGCCGGCATCTTCGCGCGCTACACCTTCCCCTCCGACGCGGCCTACGTCGCGGCTCAGAACGGGACGAACCCGCTCGGCTACACCAACTACGTCGAGAGCTTCGGGCAGCCGGAGATCGTCTACCGCTCGGTCTTCTACCACTGGTTCGCACAGGACGACTGGAAGGCCACGCAACGGCTGAAGGTCAACTTCGGGGTGCGCTACGATCTCTACGACGTGCCGCAGGCGGACCCGGCCGCGCCGCTCCCGTTCTCGCAGGATTTCAGAGTGGACAAGAATAACTTCGCCCCGCGCCTCGGGGTGGTCTACGCGCTGCGCGGCGGCGACCGCCCGGCCGTCCTGCGCGCGAGCGCGGGCGTCTACTACGACCCGCCGCAGATAGACCTCTACCGCCGCGCCATCCAGAGCAACGGCACCCCGACGTTCTTCAACTTCACCTTCAACCCGACGACCGCGGGCGCGCCCCGCTTCCCGAGCACGCTCGGCTCGCTGCCGGCCGGCGCCGCCCTGCCGCGCCAGAGCGTGGACGCGGTGGCCTCCGACTTCGCCAGCATGTATGCCTTCCACACCAACGGGCAGGTGGAGCAGGCGCTCGGGCGTGACCTGTCCGTGACGGCGGGCGTCATCTACTCGAAGGGCTCGCGCCTGCCCGTCTACCGCAACGTCAACCCGATCAACCCCGTCCGCACGCTGGCCGACGGGCGCCCCGTCTTCAGTTCGACGATCAGCGCGGCCACGCGTCTCTATCCGCAGTTCAACAGCGTGCTGCTCGCCGAGTCGGTCGGCAACTCCAACTACACGGCCGGGACGTTCCAGCTCAACAAGCGTCTGTCGAGCGGCTACCAGTTCAGCGCCAACTACACCTACTCGCACGCCATCGACGACGCGCCCGAGCAGAACCTTGTAGCGACGCAGTTCACCAACCTCGTCCTCTCGGACCCGACCAGCCGCCTACGCGACCGTGGCAACTCGCTCGCCGACCAGCGTCACACCTTCGTGCTGAGTTTCGTCGGCCGCCCGACCATCAAGTCGGAGAGCCGCCTCCTACGCCGCCTCGTCAACGACAATCAGTTGGGCTTCATCGTGACGGCCAACAGCGGCGAGTCCTTTAACATCGTCTCGAACCTCGACCTCAACAACGACGGCGCGGGCGCGGGCAGCTCCGACCGCCCGCTCTTCATCGGGCGTGACACCGGCCGCACGCCCAGCCAGTTCAACGTCGATATGCGTTACTCGCGCTTCGTCCACCTCAGCGAGCGCTTCAACGTGGAGGTGCTCGGCGAATTCATCAACCTGTTCAACGTCAACAGCATCTTCCAGGTCAACGCGGTGGTCACGACCGACGCCAACGGGGTGCTGACCGCCCCGCTGCCGGACTTCCGACAGCGGAACCCGACGGCGCTCGACAGCCGGCAGTTTCAGATCGGTCTGAAGTTCAACTTCTGACCCCGGCGCCGTCCCGTGCATTTACGTGAGAGGAACGACTGATGGATAACGGCCGAAGCGTCGTAGATGCCGCCACGCCCGAGAAGGAACAATTCCCGACCCAGACATATAAGGACTGCGTTCTGAGCGATGTCTTCGAAGACGCCAAACGGCTGTTCTTAGAGCACCTGCTCGACGTTGACCGGGCGCACGCGTTGATGCTCGTCGAGCAAGGCATCATCACCCCCGGGGAAGGCCGCGCGATCCTCGGGGCCATCGCCGCGACCGATCCGGAGGCCGTGCGTGCCGTCGCCTACGACGGCAGTTACGAAGACCTTTTCTGTTACCTACAGGAGGCGCTCGCCGAAGCCTGCGGGCCGGACGTGGCCGGGAGGCTCCACACGGCACGCAGTCGCAACGACATCGACGTGACCATCTACCGCATGAGGCTGCGCGAAGATGTGCTCGCCGTCACACGCGCGGCCCTCGGCCTGCGCCGCGCGCTGCTCGACATCGCCGAGCGTCACCACGAAACGATTATCCCCGCCTACACACACACGCAGCCGGCGCAGCCGACGACGCTGGCCCACTTCATGCTCGCGATGGCCGAAGTCTTGGGGCGCAACGTCGCGCGTTTGCGCCGGGCCTTCGACTCCATCAACCACTCGCCGCTCGGCTCGTGCGCCATCACCACGACCGGCTTCCCCATCGACCGGGCGCGAACGGCGCAGTTGCTCGGCTTCGACTCGCCGACGGTCAATTCCTACGCAGGCATCGCGGCCGTGGACTACTTCACGGAAGCCCTGGGCGCACTCTCCGTGCTGCTCGTCGATGTCGGACGCTTCGCACAGGAATTTCTTCTGATGGCGATGCGCGAGTTCGACGCGGTGCGGCTCTCCGACGGCTACGTCCAAACGTCGAGCATCATGCCCCAGAAGCGTAACCCCGTGGCGCTCGAACACGTTCGGGCGCTTGCCAGCAAGGCGCTGGGGCAGTCGCAGGGCGTCTTTCTGAGCGTTCACAACACCCCGTTCGGCGACATCAACGACGTGGAAGATGACCTTCAACCTCTCATCGCCGCTGCCTTCCGTGACGCGCGGCGGGCGACCGAGCTGCTTGCCGCGGCCCTCTCGACGGCGACCTTCAACGTGGGCCTCCTGCGTGAGCGCGCGGGCAAGGACTTCATCACCGTCACGGAACTGGCGGACACGCTGGTCAGGCGAGAGGGACTTTCTTTCCGGGCCGCCCACAAAGTGGTCGCGAGCGGCGTCCGCGCCGCGCTCGGCCAAGGCGGAGAGCTGACTTATGAGTTGCTGCAAGCGGCCGCCCGCGAAGTTTTAGACAGGCCCCTGGAGCTTTCGCCGAAGGAGGTAGCTGAGGCGCTTGACCCGGAACAGTTCGTACGCGTGCGCGGCGTGCTCGGCGGGCCCGCCCCGCAGGAGACGCGGCGCGCGGCGGGCGCCGAGCGTGAGGGCGCAACGAACGACGAAGCTTGGTATGCCGAGACCGTCTCCCGCCTGGAACGGAGCCGGAGCGAGCTTCTCGCAATTACAGAAACAGCGTGCTCCTGATCGAGAGCCGACAACAAGAGATGCTCAAAGGGCGTTAAGAGAACAACGCCGCCACGTCGGCGGCGGTGAGCGACTTGAAGAAGCTTCGCTCCGTGGCGATCAACTGCGTGACGAGCCGCCGCTTGCGCTCCTGCAATTCGAGAATCTTCTCCTCGACCGAGTCGCGCACGATCAGCTTGTAGATGAAGACCGGCTTCTGTTGCCCGATGCGGTGCGTGCGGTCGGTGGCCTGCATCTCGACCGCAGGATTCCACCACGGGTCAACGTGGATCACGTAGTCGGCGGCCGTCAGGTTCAAGCCGACGCCGCCGGCCTTCAGGCTGATGAGGAAGAAGGGAATCGTCAGGTCGTTCTGAAAAGCGTCTACGCGCTCCTGCCGGTCGCGCGTCTGCCCGTCGAGATAGGCGAAGGGGATGCGGCGCTTCTTCAACTCCGCCTCCACGAGCTTGAGCATGCCGACGAACTGCGAAAAGACCAGCGCCTTGTGCCCCTCGGCGCGCAGCGTTTCGAGCGTCTCCAACAGCAATTCGAACTTCGCCGAGCCGCCCCTGAACGTCTTCACCGCGAGGCGCGGGTGGTTGCAAATCTGCCGCAGGCGCAGCAAGCCTTCGAGCACGCGGAAGCGCGCGTTATTGATCCCTTCGTCTTCGATCAGCTTGAGCAGGAGCGCGCGGTAGTAGTCGCGCCGCTCGTCGTAGAGCTTGCGTTGCGCGGGCTCCATGTCGCAGACCATCCGGCGCTCGGTGCGCGTGGGCAAATCCTTCGCGACCTGATCTTTGGTGCGCCGCAGGATGAAGGGATAGACCATCTTGCGAAGGAACTGCGCCGCCGCCTCGTCGCCCTTGCGCTCAATGGGCGTGGCAAACTCTTCGCGGAAGTATTCGGCGTTGCCCAGAAGCCCCGGGTTCAAGAAGGCGAACTGCGACCAGAGTTCCAGCGTGTTGTTCTCCACCGGCGTGCCCGTCAACGTCAGGCGGTGTGCCCCGCGCAGGAGCCGCACGGCCTTGGCCGTCTCCGCGAGCGGATTCTTGATCGCCTGCGCTTCGTCTAGAATCAGGTAGTTGAACTCGTAGTGCATCAGCGCCTCTATGTCGCGCCGGAGCAGCCCGTAGGTCGTCAGCACCAGGTCGTAATCGTCAAAGCCCGAGATGTCTTCGGTGCGAGCGGGCGTGGCGTGATTCAGGAGGCGCAGGCGCGGCGTGAAGCGCGCCGCCTCGCGCTCCCAGTTGAAGACGAGCGAGCGCGGCACGACGAGCAAACTCGCTTTCTTTGCCAGACCGCGCTCTTTGAGTGATTGCAGATAGGCGAGCGTCAGAATCGTCTTGCCCGTGCCCATGTCGTCGGCGAGGCAGCCGCCGAATTTGTACTCGCGCAAAAAATGGAGCCAGTCGAATCCGGCCTTCTGATACGGGCGCAGCTCGCCGTCGAAATGTTTGGGGAGCTTCTGCGGCTTGATGCCGTCGAAGTTGCGCAGACGTTCGCGGCGACGTTTGAACTCCTGGTCGGTGCGCGCCCGCGTGTCGTCGGCGAGAAGTTGATCGAGCAGCGTCAGGTGATGATGCGCGAGGCGCAAGCCCTTGTCCGTCTCCTCGCCGAGCGCGAAGAGGTGCCGGTACTGCTCGATCCATTCGGGCGGGATTTCGCCGACGCTCCCGTCGGCCAGCTTGACGAAGCGCTCACGCTTGCGGACGGCGCGGCGCACCTCCGCGAGCGCGACCTCCACGTCGCCGAACCGGACGACCGCCTGCACGTCGAACCAGTCGATCCCCGAAGTGACGCCGAAGGAGATGGTCGGGCGTTGGCGGTTGATGCGCGCCAGCCTCAACTCCTCTTCGCCGTAAATCTCGCAGCCCGCCGCGGCCAACTGCGGCACGTGTCGCAGAAGAAAATCGAACGGGTGCGTGTTGGCCCGCAACTGATAGACGCCTCCGACGGAATCGCGCTTGAGGCCGTGAGTCTTCGCACCGAGCGACTCCCACCACTCAGCTTCCCGTTCGGGCCGGCGCGCGACGCGCACGAGCGCGCCCGTCTCCGCGTTGCGGCGAATGGTCTCCGCGGGCGCATTCCGACTGTGCAAGACCTCGTAGTCGCCGTAACCGAAACGCAGCTCGACGCGTAACTCTTTCCCCTCTTCGGTCAAGTAGAGTCGCGGCACGGGCGCGGCGGGCGGCAACTCTTCCCAGCGAACCGCCTCGCCGCGCAGGGGGAAGCGCTCGGCGAGGAACGGCAGGTGCTTCTCAAAGAAAGCCTGCTCTTCGTCGCCCGGGATGTCTATCTCGGGGTTCTGCTGAAAGAGCGCAAAGCCTTCGGGTGGCGCGTCCAGTTGAAAGACGGTCTGTTCGGAGAGCAGCCAGAGCGGCCTGTGAGAGACCACCTGTATCCCGCGCTCTCGAAACGGAAACGCGCGCTCGCCCGCGACGGCCAGCGCGCTCAGGCGCATGCCGCCGTCCCCCGTCCGCTCCATCTCCAATTCGATGTGGGCCGTCTCCGTGCATATTTCCAGCGGCCTCTTCAGCGGATTCTTGTCCGTGCCGAGAAAGATGGGGCCGCCTTTGAGGAGCGCGAACAGCGCGCCGAGGTCGAGCGCCGCGCCGCCATAATAACTACCGTAGTAAAGGCCGGACGACGCCAAGAACTTCACCAGCGCGGCCTGCGCGCGTGTGACGTTGGCGTAAACGCGCTGCCCGCCGGACTCGTAGGGGCCGACCCTCTCCGCCTGTGACGAGAGCTTCTGCTCCGCAACCGCGCGGGCCGTCTCAGACACATCCTGCCGCGCCGTCTCGGGGAAGAACGCGGCGGCGACCGTGTACGGCACGACCGCCCACGAATTGCCGCGCGTCTGAAGGCTGAAGAAGAGAAACTCCGCGGCCCTCTTCGGCGCGGAGCTTGAAGAAGTGCGGACGGCCTGCGACAGGACATCTTCCCACGGCACCGGCGCGTTTTGTTTGAGGTGATCCCTGAGAAACAGGGCCGCCGCGACGCCGTGCTTGCAGATCACTTCCTCATCGTAGTCGGCATACGGGCAATCGCAGAACACGAGCACACGGTCCCCGACCCTCATGAATTCGACCGTGTATTGCTGGCTGCCCCGCACTTTGACGACGGCTTCCTCGGCGCTCAAGTGCTGCACGCGCAGGCGCCACCTCTGCGCGTAGTAGTCCCGCCCGCGCGCGGCGACGGTCACACCCGCCCGCGCGATCAGGCGCTCGACGTTGAGCGTTGCAGGAGACCATTCACTCTGCTTCGCGCCCGCCGCGCCAATGAATCTTCGGTCGTTACCGCTCATGGTTATTTCAGCTAAGTGAATACTCCCCCGCCTAAAGGCGTGGGCATCCATGTAACGGACTGAAAGTC
>CAXTSK010000057.1:10634-15514 GCA_964246655.1 uncultured Pyrinomonadaceae bacterium | reverse complement strand
TTTCACCGCAACAATTTACCAGAGCACCATACTGCTATTTTGGGCGAAACTTAGGGAATCCAATGCACGTCTGATAAGGTTTCCACATCAATTTGAAAGTCTTATCGGACACGCTGCCGCGCAAATAGCTCTGACCAAGAGCGCGGACACTTGCGGGACGAGGCGTCGCCGATTATCGCATATACTCAGCCCACAGAGCGACGGCCTCACCGCCTCACGCCGTTTGCGCGCCGGGCCCGCCCGCCGACCTCATGCGCTCTTAGTTGGGGAGCTTCTGCATGACGACGGTCACGAGCGGCGCGTCGCCCGCGTCGCGGCTGTAGGCGACGTAGTAGCCCGCGTGCTCGTACTTGACCATCTTGTAGAGCTACCAGCGGGAGTGCTTGCGCGCCCTCTTCGACGACCTGCTCCGGGGTGTCGAGCGCCGCCGCTTCGTCCTGACGGCCGACGGCTGGTTCGCCGACGTGGACTTGCTTGATCTGCTTGATGAGTTGGGCGTCTCTTACGTCGTCCGCACCAAGTCGAGCTCCAAGGTGCGGGTCGAGGGGCGGTGGCGCAAGCTCGACTCCTTGCGCTGGCGGGGCAACCAGCGGCGGCGGGCCTGGGGCCGGGTCTGGTCCCGGGGGGGGGGGGGGGGGGCGGGGTCGGGACCGGCGCTGCGGCCGGGGGCGGCTGATACCTGACGCAAGCGCGGGCGCGCGACCGGAAGGGGCGCTGGGGCGTGTGGCATCTGCTGTCGAACCGCCCGCTGTCGGCCGTGAGCGCGAGCCGCGAATACGCGCGCCGCTTCACCTGCGAGGAAGGCTTCCGCGACGGCAAGCGCTTGTTCGGCTTCGCAGACGCCCGCATCAAGTGCGTCGAGGCGTGGGCGCGGATGTTCCTGCTGGTGGCTCTCGCGCTGCTGGTACTGACGCGGATGGGTTGTGCGTTGTTGAAGCGCGGCAACCGCGCGGAGTTGTTGCGCCGCGTGCGCTCGCGGCGTCGGGCGCACTCCGAGTTGAGCCTGGTGCGCAGCGTCGTCGAGTTGCTGACGCAGGACGCGAGCTTGTGGCAGTTGCTTGAACATCAACAGCGGCTCAATCTGGAGGCCGGTTTATAAATATGTCCAGACTTCAGCCTCCACCCTTAACTCGCAAGGCATCAGGCGGCATCTCGTCGGAGAGCCTTCAACTCGCGCGCCAGCTCTGCGAGCAGGAGCGGCTGCTGCGAGTGGATGAAGAAGTGGTCGCCGGGGAACATCTTCATCGAGAACGACGCCGTTGTCTGCTCGCGCCACAACTCTATGTCCTTGCGGGGCACGTCCGGGTCCAGCAGGCCGCCGTAGGCCCTGACGGGACAGGAGAGCGGCTCGCCCGGCGCGTACGAGTAGGTCTCTGATATCTCGAAGTCCGCCCGGATGACGGGGAGGATGAGACGCATCAAGTCGGGGTGGTCGAGCACCTCCTGCGGCGTGCCGTTGAGACCCTTTAGCTTGCGCGCGAGTTCCGGCTTGGGCAGGTCGAAAGTCCGGTCGTCGTCCCGCCTCGGAACCTGCGGGGCGGGGCAGGCCGAGGCGAACAGGCAGGCGGGCTCGACCCCGCGCTCGGCCCGCAGCAGGCGCGCCAGCTCGAAGCCTATGAGCGCGCCCATGCTGTGGCCGAAGAAGGCGAAGGGCTCGCGGAAGTAGGGCGCGAGCCCTTCGGCGACGGCCCGCGCGAGTGGCGGCAGCGACATGCACAGAGGCTCCTTCAAACGCAGCTCGCGCCCCGGCAGCAGGACGGGACAGAGTAGAACCTCTTCAGGCAGCGAGCGAGCCCAAGGGCGGAAGAGGGAGGCGCCGCCGCCCGCGTAAGGGAAGCAGAAGAGCCGCAGGCCGCCCGGCGGCAGTTGTCTTAAGTTCGCGAGCCACGGATTCGTGGTGGCTGTGTCGGTCATAGCTTGCGCCCGCCTTCGGGGCCGTCTCCGCCCTAACCCGCGGCCCCTCAAAGAATCTCTTTGTGCCCGTAGAGCAGTTCGGACTCCAGGCCGCGGCTGCGGCATTCTTCGACAAGCTTGCGCGCCTCGACAATCGGGTGTGAGTCGTCCGTGTACTGGATCGAGGTCAGGTAGGTGAGCCACAGCTCAAGCCCCATCGCGTAGACGAAGACCTGCTTCGGGTTCAGGCGGTTGACGATTGCGACCGCCTTCGCGTAGTCAGACCCGTTAAGCCTTCTCGACTGGTCGAGCTTGCGCGCGATGGGCCTCGTCATCAGAGGGCCGTAGAGCCACGACAGCGGCCCGCCGTCACACTCCATCCCTATGAAGACGGTGTCAACGTCCCCGGTGAGCGCGTGGACGTTCTTGTAGAGCGCGGGCTCGACGTTGTTCGAGTCGGCGGCGAAGAGGACCGACTTGTCGGCCACCCTCACGAGGTGCGCCAGCTTGGTTCTCACGTTCAGGTCGGCGTGCTCGCCGAGGAACGGCAGGCCCGTGATGGAGCCGCCCTCGAACTCTATCGTCTCCATCTCGTCCAACTCGCGCACGTCCTCGAAGCCGATGTTGCGCAGGACGAACTTCAGCGACGGGTCCGCGAGCCCGCCGCCGTTGTTCTTCGGGACGACGACGTGGTCGATCTTGTGACGCAGTTGCAGGAGCGTCTCGAACATGCAGTGGTCCTGGTGATTGTGCGTGATGACGACGTAGCTGATCCGCTCGGGCAGGTCGTCGTAGCTGTAGCGGAAGGTCTCGGCCGGATACCTGTAACTGAGCACCGGGTCCGAGAGGACGCTGACCGCGCGCGACTCCACCAGCACGCAGGCGTGGCCGAAGTAGCGTATGCGCGCGCCGTCGCCGCCGTAAGGCTTCGGCGGCGGCGGGGCCTCTTCGGTGAAGAAGGTCGAGAAGAGCCGGTCGTCCGACTCGCCCACGCCGAGGGTCTCGCGGATGTCGCCGTAAGGCCGCGGGGCGAACTTCATCGCGAACAGCTCGTCGAGCGACGCGGAGTTGAACGGGATTCGGAGTTCGAGGCGCGCGGCGCCGCCGAGTTGCGGGTTGCTCAGCGCGAAGGGCCGCTCGTCCTGCCCTGTCAGCGAGAGCGAGATGCTCTGCGTCGCCGGATCGTAGTACTTACTCCTGTACAACAGCCCCTCGATGAAGCGCACGGAGGGGCTGTTGTTGAGGTCGTAGTACAACTCCACGAAACCCTTGAGCGCCGCGGGCGTCCGCGCGTAGAAGGGTTCGAGCGAGGTGCCGTCGGCCTCGTCCGCGAGCATGTCGTTGAGCCGGCGCACGCCAGCGGCGAACTCAAGCATGTGGGCCTGCTCGCCCGCGGTCTTCTCCATCAGCGACCTGACCTGCGGCACCATCTCCGGCCCGTAGTTGATGAACGGTCCGCCGCGCATCGTCGGGTTCTTCAGCGCCGCAATGTGCACCTGCGGGGCGCTGACGAACGACTGCATGATCTTGAGGTGCGAGTTCGCCACGTACATCGCGGCGGTCGCGGGCGCCACTAGGTACGCCCATGCGTACCACTGGTTAACCAGCGGCTCGGCCACCACGTTCTGCCTAAGATAGACGGGCGCGCCTTCCACCCGACTCACCCCCGTCCTCACTCGTCGCGTATCACGATCAGCGGGTCAACCCCGGCGGCCCTGCGCGCGGGGACATAGCAGGCCAGCAGCGCCACGAGCGCGACGACGAGCGACGTGGCGAGGAACGTCGCGGGGTCGTTCGGGCTCAGGCCGTAGAGCAGACTCTCAAGCAGCCTCGACGAGGCGTAGGCGGCCAGGAGCCCCACGGCGATACCCGCGAGCGCGAGCGCCATCCCCTGCCCTACCACCAGGCGGATGACGTTGCTCCTGCGCGCGCCGAGCGCTATGCGGATGCCTATCTCGCGCCGGCGCCGCGCCACGAGGTAGGAGAGCGTGCCGTACAGGCCGAGCGCCGACAGCAGGAGCGCCATCGCGGCGAAGGCCCCGAGCAGGATCATCGTCAGGCGGCGCTGCGCCAGCGAGTCCTTCAAGAGTTGTTCGAGGGTCGCGACCTTCGCCACGGGCTGGTCTTTGTCCAGCGACCGGACCTGCTCTTTGATCTGGCCCGTCAGCGCGGCCGGGTCGGGCGCCGAGGTGCGCACGGCCAGCACCATACTCGTGAACGGCGCGCCGCCGAGCGCCCCCTGCGCGTGCGGCGTGTAGACCTGCATCGCGGGCGGGTGGTTCAGGTCTTCAAAATTCACATCGGGTACGACCCCCACGACGTTCAGCCACGGCCCCCAGTTCTCCGGGCTCCCGAGCCGTATGTTCTTCCCCACGGGGTCGCCGCCGGGGAAGTAGACGCGCGCGGCCTTCCGACTGATGACGGCCACCGGGGGCGACTGTGCGGCGTCCTGTGCGGTGAAGGGGCGGCCCCTCAACAGCGGGATGCCCATCGCGCGGAAGTAGTCGGGCGTCACTTGGAAGTAGGCCGCGTAAGGGTTGCCTTCGCGCGTCGCGTCCGCCTGCTCCTGCGAATCCATGAGCATGAAGGTCTTGCTCCCGCTGCCGAGGGGTATGTACTGCGTCGCCCCCGCCGCGACCACGCCGGGCAGCGACCCGACGTGCTCCGTCAGCCGGCTGAAGAAGCTTACGGCCTGCTCGGGCTCGGGGTACTTTGCGCCCGGCAGCGTCAGCTCCATCGTCAGGACATTCTCGGGCTTGAAGCCGGGGTCAACGTGCAGGAGTTTGAGGAAGCTCCCGACGAGCAGGCCCGCGCCGACGAGCAGCACGAGCGCGAGGGCGACCTCCGCGACGGTGACCCGGCCCGGGCCCGCCGCCACCCTCGTGATCTCGTCCCCGGCCCCGACCTCTCCCTCCTGCACGACCCGCATGTAGAAGCCCGGCCGGCGGTGGGCGACCAGCAGGGCCGGCATCTCCGCGCGGTTCATC
>CAXTSK010000057.1:0-10624 GCA_964246655.1 uncultured Pyrinomonadaceae bacterium | reverse complement strand
CCCGCCGGTCTTGAGCGTCTCCTGCAGGTCGGGCCGCGTGACCTTTAGCGCGGGCGCGAGGCCGAAGAGCAGGCTCGTCAGCAGCGAGACCGTCAGCGTGAAGAGCAGCGCGCGTCCGCTGAGTCCCACCTCCTGAAGGCGCGGGATGTTCCCGGGGTCTGCGCCCCTGAGCAGGTAGATGAACCACACGGCGAGGAGCGTCCCGCCGAGCCCGCCGAGCAGCCCCAGCAGCACGCTCTCCGTCATCAGGAGCCGCACGAGGCGGCCGCGGCCCGCGCCGAGCGCGACGCGCACGGCCAACTCCTTTTCCCTCGACGCGCCCTTCGCCAGCAGCACGCCCGCCACGTTCGCGCAGACGATGAGCAGCACGAGCAGGATGGCGCCGAGCAGGAGCTTGAGCGGCAGCTCGATGTCGCCGAGCACCTCGCCGCGCAGCGGGACGAGTTCGACGGAGACGCCCCTGTCCTCCGGGTAGTCGCGCTCCAGCCGGGCCGCCACGGTCTTCAGGTCGGCGCGCGCCCGCTCGACCGTCTCGCCCCGCTTGGGGAGCGCGACGACGATGACCCAGCGGCTGTCGCGCGTCTCCTGCGAGTCGGGGCTGAGCGCGAGCGGGGTCCACAACTCGGTCGCCTGGTTCGGGAAGCTGAAGCCGGGCGGCATCACGCCCACGACGACGTGCGGGTTGCCGTTGACCCTTATCGTCTGCCCGACGACGTTGCGGTCGCCGCCGAAGCGCCGCTGCCAGACGCCGTGGCCGAGGATGACGACGCGGTGCTGGCCGAAGCGCTCCTCCTCCGGGCGGAAGTTGCGCCCGACGAGGGGCTGCGTCCCGAGCAGGTCGATGAGGTCCGAGGTGACGCGCGCCGCGGTCACCTGCTCGGGCTGGTCGGCGAACGAGACGCTGAGGCTCGTGTCGTAGTAGGCGGCCATCCCCTCGAAGGCGTTGTTCTGCTCCCGGTAGTCCCGCAACTCGGGGATGGAGAAGGGCGACTTGTCCACGTTCCGCGCCGGCTCGGTCAGCCACACGTAGACGACCCGGTCGGCGTTCCGGTAGGGGAGTGGGCGCAGCAGCACGCCGTCCACGACGCTGAAGACGGCCGTCGTGCCGCTGATGCCGAGCGCCAGCGTCGAGACCACGACGAGCGTGTAGAGCCGGTTGTTCCTCAGCGACCTGACGGCCTGCCGGCAGTCCAGCCTCAATTTATCCAACACGCGCCACCTCCATGCCTGCTCAGGTCGTCGTGATGAATTCCGGGCGGTCGTGCGCGGGCCCGCCCGCCCCGACGCGCCCGGCCGGCTGATCGTACTCGACGCGCCCGTAGTTAAGCTTCACGACGCGGTCGGCAACGTGGTAGTACCTGTCGTCGTGGCTGATGACGACGACGGTCTTGCCCGCCGCCTTCAGGCCCGCGAGGAGTTGCAGGTAGAAGATGTCTTTGAACTGCGGGTCCTGGTCGGCGGCCCACTCGTCGAAGAGGTAGATGGGGCGGTCTTCGAGGTAGGCGGTCAGCAGCGCGAGCCGCTTGCGCTGCCCCTGCGACAGGTTGACGGTCGAGAACTTCCCTTCCTTGATCTGCACGTGGCGGTCGAGTTGGAGCCGCGCCAAGTACTCCACGGCCCGCGGGCCGCCGTCGCCGTCGCCCCCGCCGAGCAGGTGCTCGAAGAGGTAGTAGTCGGAGAAGACGACCGAGAAGAGCTGCCTGTAGCCGTCGCGGCTCTCGTCGGTGACGGGCCGTCCGTCCAAAAGTATCTCGCCCGACTGCGGGACGTAGAGCCCGACGAGGAGCTTGGCGAGGGTGGTCTTCCCGCTCCCGTTGCCGCCCGTGATGAAGACGACCTCGCCGGGGCGCAGCGAGAGGTCTACCGGCCCCATGACGAACTGCCGCACCTCGTCTTCGCGGCGGTAAGCGTGCGTGACGCCCGCGAGTTCGATTGAGCGCCAGGACGGGCCGGCGCCCCGCGGCGGCGCGGCTTCGTTGAGGGTCTGCTCCGCGAGTTCGCTCGACAGATCCTCGATCTTCCTCATCGCCACGTCGGCCTGGCTCAGCCGCGGGAGCGTGTTGAGGATGTATTCGAGCGGCCCCATGAGGTAGAGGACGGTCAGCGTGTAGCCCGTCAGCACGGGCGCGCTCGCCGGCCGCCACGCGGGCACGGCGAAGAGGATGAGGCCGATGAAGATGAAGAAGAGTATCTGGCCCCAGCTCCCCGCGGCCGTCCAGATGATCTCGCCCGTGGCCGCCTCCCGCTGCATCGTGTTGATGCTGGGCGTGAGCAGCGAGGAGAAGAAGGTCTCGCGCCAGCGCCGATGGAGCTTCAGCTCCTTGATGCCCTCGGTCAGCCCGCGCAGGTGCTTGTAGACTACGTCCATCGCCTCGCGCGCGCTCTCGAAGTGCCGTGTGGCCGTCATCACGGGGACCTGGTGGCTCAGCACGCCGAGGGCCATGAAGCCGACCGCCATCGCCATCAGGACCCACGAGAGCCAGCAGAGGTAGATGAAGCAGCCGAGGATGATGGCGAGGTTCATGCAGAGCAGCGGGAGCGTGACGAAGGCTTGCGTCACGCTCGGCACGTCGTCCGTGAGCGTCGCGAGCAGGCGGTGGGGGCCGAGCCTTTCGAGCAAGGGCAGCGGCGCGGAGAGGATCTGCCGGCACAGCCGCATGCGCACGCCGAACATGGCCCTCTGCATCAGGCGCAGCAGCAGCGCGCCGGAGACGAACCTCATCACGGCGAGCGTCAGGCAGAGCGCGGCGAAGCCCCAGACGAGCCGCGGCGTCGCCGCACCCGCCCCGCTCAGCGCGGAGTTGATGACAGCGATGAGGAGGGTGTTGCTGACGCCGCTGACGACGCCCGCCAGCACGATGACCCACACGAGAGACTTCGAGTATTGGATGCCGCGCGACAGGCGCGCCAACAGCAGAATGACCCTGAAGAAGTCCGTTAACACACTCATCAGTGCCCGCCCCTTTCGTGCCCCTTCACGCGTGCCCCCCGAGGAGCGAGACGTAGTCGCCCGCCATCGCGCGCACGGTCTCGCCGTCGAAGTAACGCCCGTCGTACTCCACGCGGAGGCCGACGCCACCGCCGGACGGGTCTACCGCGACGACCAGATTGAGTGGGAAGTGGAACTTGTCGTGCTGCCTCTGCCCGAGCAGGCGGAAGTCGCCGTCGAACTTGTCGCCGCTGGCGTTGTGGAAGTGCAGGAAGTTGAAGGTCGCCGAGAACAACTCGCGGGCGCGCCGCTCTTTCATTATTTGCGGCAGAGGGTAGCGCGCGTAGAGTTCGGCATCGACGAGCAACTGCTGGACGCGCCGGGCGCGGGCCGGACGGCCGCCGTCGCCCCCCGCGGGCAGGCAGAACGGGATGATGTTCCAGAAGAGGCCGAGCGCTTTCAGAGGGTTCGAGAGCCGCTCCGAGCGACCGTTCGCGATGACGCCGACCGTGTTCTGCCCGCCGCCCGTGATGCCCGCGACGAGGTCGAGGTACGCGCTCAGGAAGAGGGACTTCAGGGAGACCTGCTGCTCGACGGCCGCGCGCTTCAACTGTGCCGCGAGTTCTGCCGGCAGCGCGGCCTCGTAATTGACCGGTGCGCCGCCGCCGGCCGACGCGGCCCGCCTCTTCTTCAACGGCCGCCACTCGTGTTCGCTCAGGTGGTCGCGCCAGAACCCCGAGGCCGCGGCCGAGGAGAGTATTTCGCGCTCCAGCGCGACGAATTCTTTGTAGGTGTTCGGGCCGGCGGAAGGCTCCCGCGCCTCGCCGCGCTTGAGCGCCGCGTAGACCTCGACAAGCTCGTTCAGGAGTTGCTGATTCCCCCACCCGTCCGCGACGGCGTGGTGCGCCGACATGAAAAACTCCGCGGTCTTCTCCGACCTCAGAAAGACCGCGAAGCGGAAGAGTGGCCGCGCCGCCTCCCTCACGTCGAACGGGCGCGAGCGGTCACGTCCGAGCGCGTCGGTGATGTACCCGTCCTGCTCCGACGGGCTCAGGCCCCTGATGTCTTCCCGCGCGACCGAGACCGGCACGCGCTCGTGTACGAGTTGGACCGGCCCGGCGGCGCGGTCGAAGACGAAGGTGGTGCGCAGCGCGGGGTGGCTCTGCACGATAATTTCGAGCGCCCTCTGTAGCGCCTCGACGGACAGGTCGCGGTCGTAGACGTGGTAGGACTGCTGGATGTGATAGACGCCCGCGCGCCGACGGTCGCTGTCGTAATGGCGCATGACAAACTCCTGCATGCGCGCGGCCGGGTACGCGTCTGCAACGCCTGCGGGCAGGCGCGCGGCGAGCCGCCCCGGCAGCTTTAGAAGTTCGAGCGGCGGCGGGTTGTTTCCGCCCCCGACTTTGAGCTCGCGTATGTGGCGCGCGAGGTGGTTGATGGTGCGGTGGCGGAACACGTCCATCGCCGTGACGCAGAGGCCGTACCGCGCCAGCTCGTGGACGACCTGGATCACGCGAATCGAGTCGCCCCCGGCTGCGAAGTAGTCGTCGTGGACGCCCACGGCTTCTGCGCGCAGAACTTTGCGCCAGACGGCGGCGAGGATGCCCTCTATCTCGTCGCGCGGCTCGACGTGCTCGACGGCCGCGGGGGCGTGCTGCTCCGGCCGCGGGAGCGCGCGCCGGTCCACCTTCCCGTTCGGTGTCAGCGGCAGCGCGTCGAGCGTGACGAACGCGGCGGGCAGCATGTAAGGGGGCAGCAGTTCCTTCAGGTGCGCGCGTAGCTCCTGCGCCGCAGCGTGTGCGCGCCCGCCTTGCGGGACGACGTAAGCGACGAGGCGCTTTCTGCCGTCCTCCGCGTCGGCCGCCGTCACGAGCGCATCCTTGACCCCGACGTGACGTTTCAGCGCGGCTTCGACCTCGCCCAACTCGACGCGGTAGCCGCTCACCTTCACTTGGTCGTCGGCGCGCCCCATGTATTCGAGGTTCCCGTCCGGGAGGTGGCGCGCGAGGTCGCCCGTGCGGTAGAGCCGCGCGCCGGGCTCGCGCGAGAGCGGGTCGGGGACGAAGCGTTCCGCAGTCCGCCCCGGCGCGTTCAGGTAGCCGCGCGCCACCCCCGCGCCGCCCACGTACAACTCGCCCTCGACGCCCGGCGCGACCGGCCGCATCCACTCTTCGAGGACGTAAGCCTGCGTGTTGGCAATCGGCCTGCCGACGGGGACGCTCACGGCCTCGCCCCAACCGCCCTCGTCCCCGAACGCGTACGCCACGGAGCCGACGGTCGTCTCCGTCGGCCCGTACTCGTTGACGATGAGGCACCCGCCCCCGAGGCCGACGAGCCGCCGCGTTAGCTCACGACTCAGAGCCTCGCCGCCCACGACCAGATACCTTCTCGGCATCATCGACGCCTTCCCGGCCGCGAGCGCGCCCAAGTGTGAAGGCACGATCTTGAGCACGTCTATCTCGTGCGCGGCCACGTAGGCGGACATCGCCGCGCCGCTCGTCGCCGTGTCGTAGCCGACGACGTGCAGGCAGCCGCCGCTCACGAGCGCGCCGTAGACCGAGGTGAGGCAGAGGTCCGCGCTCAACGTCGTTACCATCGCGAAGTTGAGCGGGCTCTCGTAAGCGCCGAGTCGGCGGCACGTGTCGTGCGCGTAGTTGATCACGTTGCGGTGCGCGAGGCCGACGGCCTTCGGCTCGCCCGTCGAGCCCGAGGTGTAGAGCACGTATGCGAGTTGCTCCGGCGTGTTGACGGGCCGCGGGTTCTCTTCCGGCAGCGCGGCCCAGAGGCGCGCGTCCACGTCGAGGCGGAGCACGGGCCCGCCGAAGTCCGAGAAGCGCTGCGCGACGCTCTCCTGCGTGAGCAGGACGGCGGCGCGCGCCTCCGAGAGTTGCTTCGCCAGCCTCGCCTTCGGGTGGTCGCTTTCGAGCGGGACGTACGCGCCGCCCGCCTTCAACGCGCCGAGCAGCCCCACGACCATCCGCGCCGAGCGCTCGACGCACAGCCCCACGCGCGTCTCCGGGCCGACGCCCAGCTCGCGCAGGTAATGCGCGAGCCTGTTGGCCCGGGCGTTAAGCTCCCGGTAAGTCAGGCGGGTGTCTCCGGAGACGACGGCCGTCCTCGTCGGGTGCCGTTCCGCCTGCGCCTCGAACATCTCCTGCACGGACGAGGCGCCGGGCGTCTCCTTCGCCGTGTCGTTGAAGCCGTACAGCAGCCGCGCACGCTCTTCGCCCCCGAGCACGTCCAACTGACGGATGAAGGCCGACGGGTTCTCGACGGCGCTTTCGAGCAACGTCTGAAACCGGCGGCTCAAGTCTTCGGCCTGATGGGCGGGGACGAGCGCGGGGTCGTAGTGGAGTTCGGTCGTCAACGCGTCGCCCGACTCGACGCACGAGAGTTTGACCTTGAAGCGTTCGGTGCAGGCGTACTCTCTGCTGACTGAGAACGACAGGCCCGCCGCGCGGTGTTTCGGCGCCTGCTGCTCGAACGCGAAGGCGACCGGGGCGAAGAGTTGCCGCTCGCCGTCCTGCGCCGCCTCCGTCAGGCGCTCCCACGCGAAGACTTCCTGCCGGCGGCGGGCCGCGCGCGCCGACGCGTCAACCTCTTTCAGCAGCTCGTCGAACCGGGAGCCGCCCTCGACCCGCGCGCGCAGGGGAAGGTACTTCGCGAAGAGGCCGAGCGCCGACTCCAACTCCGCGTAGCCCCGCCCGTCGTAGGCGACGGCGACCGCGATCTCACGCGCCCGCGTGAGATGACGGAGCAGCGCGTACCAGCACGTCAGAAGGAAGACGGGCGTCGAAGTCTCGTAACGGCCGACCAACTCTCGGACTTGCGAGAACGCTTCGGGCCTGACGGCCGAAGTGATGAAGCGCGGGCCGAACTCCGGCACGCCGCGCGGTCGCGTCTCGAAGGGGAGTTTCAAGGCGAGCGCCACGGCGTCCGCCTGTTCGCGAAAGAACTCCATCCCGGCCGCCGCGTACTCCCCGACGAGTATTTCGTTCTGCCACTCGGAGAGGTCCGCGTACTGCATCGCCTCGCCGGGCCCGTCGCCTTCGGCGCGCGCGTCGTAACAGTGTGCGACCTCACGCGCGAGGTTGCGGAGCGTGGCGGCGTCGCCGCAGAGCGCCGAAAGGCTTACGAGCAGGAGGTGTTCGTCCGCCCGCAGCTTGAGCAGCGAGAAGCGCACGAGCGGGCCGTCGCGCAGGTTGAACGGCTCGCGGCCCAGTTCGCCGCAGAGTCTCTCGACCCCGGCGTCTCTCGCCTCCGGACTCAGGCCGCTCAGGTCGTGCTCGTCGCGCCGCGGCGCGAACTCTTCCGCGATGACCTGGACGGGGAACCTCATGCCCGGCAGGTTGTGGAAAGTCGTGCGCAAAACTTCGTGGCGGCTCGTCACCTCGCGCAGGGCCGCGCGCAACCTTTCCCGGTCGAGACTCCCCTCAATCAGAATCGTGCATTGGGCGCGGTAGGCCGAGCCGGAGTCGTCCGCGAGCAGCGACCACAGGTGCCTCTGCTGCGGTGAAAGGCTGAAGCCCTCGACGACCGCGTTCTGCGCGGCGGGATGAGTGCCGGATTCTAACTGCATAAAAGACTCGGAGGGAGCCGCGCTCACGCGCGCTCGAACTTGAACGGCTGCGCCATGCCGACGACTACGCGGCGCGGGCCCGTAAAGGGGTTGCGTCCGTGCGCGACGAGCATGTTGTCGAGCATCAGGATGTCGCCGGCCCGCCAGGCGAAGGCGACCGTCTCGCGCCGGTAGGCGTCGCGAATCGCTTCGAGCGCCGGGGCTTCTATCGGCGACCCGTCACCGTAGAAGGTCTGGTAGGGCAGGTCGTCTTCGCCGAACTGCGCCAGCAGCTTCTCGCGGACGGCTTCGTCCAGCGTCGAGGTGTGGAAGAACGCCGCGTGGTTGAACCAGACCCGTTCGCCCGTGCGTGGGTGTTCGACGACGGCGCGGCGCACGTGGCTCGCGCGCAGCCGGCCGCCGTCTCGCCACTCAAGTTCGATGCCCGCCCCGCGGCAGTGCTTGGCCACAGCCTCCCTGCTCTCCGTCTGAAAGGCGCGCGTCCAGGGCAGCCCGAGCCCGCCGCCGAAGTTACGCACGAGCCGCCAGCCCTTGCGCTCGAACGCGTCCCTGACCGAAGGCGCGATGCGTGCGAGCACCCCGCGCACGTCGGCGATGGGCGTCTCGCCGCCCCGCTCGGCAGGCGTCACGCAGAAGAAGAAGATCTTCAAAGGCCAGGCGGGCGCGTAAGAGCTTTCGTTATGGAGGAAGATACTCTGGTCGGGCGGGTAGTCGGTCGAAGTGTAGACGTTGCCGCTCACCTTGTGGCGCGGCGAGGTCTGGTCGGAGTACTCCAACAACTCGCCGGACGTGGCGCGGATGAACTGCTCGAACGCGTCGGTCGTGCGCGCGCCGAAGTTCCTGAAGAGTATCGCGCCGTGCTTCGACAGGTTACGCTCCACGAACTCCGAGTTGTTCGCGGCCCACTCCGCCAAGCTCAGGCCCTCGACGGCCGGCTCGACGAGCAGAGGCAGCGACTTATCGGGGTATAAAGGCCGCGCCGTCACCAACTCCGTCGGCGAGACGCGGACCGACCTGCGCCGCGCCCCGGTCGGCGGCCTGATGCCGGGCTTCTCTTCTTTGAGCATCTTAACTCCGCCGCGCCTCCTCCGAGGATTCGCCCCGCACCGCGCGTCGCCGCGCCGCCTTCAACTGCCGGAAGCTCGTCTCCTTGAACTCGCCCTCTTCGGCGGCGCGCGCGCGCCTGTCGGCCTCGTCCAGCATCGACGCCAATTCCGACGCCGTCGCCCCCGCGTGCGACGGGAGGTCGGTGAGTAGAGACTTAAGGCTCTTGAGCATCCGTCGAACGGTGACCGCCTCGAACAACTCGACGTTGTAAGTCAGCGTCGCCAGTAGCCCGTCGTCGGTCGTCATGACTGAGAGTTCGAGGTCCGCGCGCGCGACCTCGCCGGGCCGCGCGAACTCTTCGATTGTCAGGCCGCGGGCCTTCCCCGTCGTGGGCGGAAAGTTGAGCAGCCCGAGTACGACTTGAGAGAGGGGCGCGTGGCTCAGGTTGCGTTCGGGCGCGACGGCCTCGACGACGGCCTCGAAGGGCACGTCCTGATGCGCGTACGCGCCGAGCGCCGTCTCTCGCGCGCGGCGCAGCAGCTCGTCGAAGGTCGGGTCGCCCGAGAGGTCCGTGCGGAGCACGAGCGTGTTGACGAAGAAGCCGATCAGCCCTTCCAACTCGACGTGGCCGCGGCCGGCCACGGGTGAGGCCACGATGATGTCGTCCTGCTTCGAGTACCAGGACAGGAGCGTCTGGAAGGCCGCCAGCAGAACCATGAAGAGCGTCGCGCCCTCGCGCCGCGCCAACTCTTCGAGCGCGCGCGCCGCCTCGCGCGGCAGCGTCAACAATTCCTGGGCGCCGCGGTAGCCCTGCCCGGGCGGCCGCGGCCTGTCTGTCGGCAGGTTCAACAGCGGCGGCGCGCCCGCGAGCCGCCGCTTCCAGTAGTCGAGCTGCCTGCCGAGCGACTCGCCATCGAGGCGGGCTCTCTGCCAGACGGCGTAGTCCGGGTACTGGATGGACAGTTCGGGCAGCCGCGACGGCAGGCCGCCGCCGTAAGCCTCGTAGAGCGCGGTCGCCTCGCCCATCAGGACGCCGACCGACCACGCGTCGGAGATGATGTGGTGCATCGTCAGCAGCAGGACGTGCTCCTCGGCGCCGAGCTTCAGCAGGTGGAAGCGCAGCAGCGGCCCGCGCGCGAGGTCGAACGGGCGCAGCGCCTCGGCGGCGGCGAGGTTGCGCGCCTGCCCCTCGCGCGCCTCCGCGCTCAGGCCGGAGAGGTCAACGAGGGGGAGGCGGACGGGCTCGGCCGCGTAGACGACTTGCAGCGGCTGGCCGTCGCGCGTGGCGAAGGTGGTGCGCAGCGCCTCGTGCCGCCTGACCACCTCGCCGAACGTCTGCTCCAGCGCCGCGGCGTTGAGCGCGCCCTTGAGTCGCGCCGCGAACGGGATGTTATAGGCAGCGCTCCCGGGTTCGAGCTGATCGAGGAACCACAGGCGGCGCTGGGAGAAGGAGACCGGCGTGGCTTCACCGCGCGGGACGGGGAGCAGCGGCGTCGTCTCCGGCCCGGCCGCGTCGCGCAGTTCACTCTCGACCGCGCGCGCCAAGCCGGCGGGCGTCGGCGTCTCGAAGATTTGGCGCAGCGCCACCTGCCTACCGAACGCCTCGTGCACGCGCGCGGCGAGTTGCGTCGCCAGCAGCGAGTGGCCGCCGAGCGCGAAGAAGTCGTCGTGGATGCCGACGCGCTCGACGCCCAGCAAGCCCGACCAGAGCCCGGCGAGCACCTCTTCGACGGGCGTACGCGGCGCGACGTAGACTCCGCCCGCCCTCGGCGGCTCGGGCGCGGGCAGCGCCTTGCGGTCAACCTTGCCGTTGGGCGTCAGCGGCATCTCGTCGAGCAGGACGAAGGCCGACGGGAGCATGTAGGAAGGCAACCGCTCTTCAAGGTGTGCCCGCAGGCGCGGCGCCAGTCTCGCGGCGAACTTGCCCCGTCGGGGGTTGTTGGCGTAGGCGCCCCACGGCCGCGGCTCGAAAGCTTCCGCCCCGCCCTGCGCGTCAACAGCGCGCGAAGCGTCGGGACGCCCCTCGCCCTTCAACTTCCGCACCGCACGAGCACTATTTATCGCCA
>CAXTSK010000056.1:0-15559 GCA_964246655.1 uncultured Pyrinomonadaceae bacterium | reverse complement strand
TCCTACAGGCTCAAGGCTACGGCGACGAGATAAGCACGCGGACGCCGTGGGTGCTCTCGCTCTACGACCGCTTCTGGTATCTGCGCGAGGAGTACAAGGCTTACACGCGGCCGGGCGCGGTCAAGGTGCCCTTCCTCTCGCAGCCGCCGCGCCACTACGTCGGCGTCGCGTGGTATCAGCGCGACGTGGATGTCCCCGAGACGTGGCGCGGGAGCCGCGTCGTACTCTTCATGGAGCGCCCGCGCTGGGAGTCAACCGTGTGGGTTGACGACCGCCGGGTCGGGTCGAATAACAGCCTCGTCGCGCCGCACGAGTTCGACCTCGGCACGCTCGCGTCAGGCCGTCACAGGCTCACGGTGCGCGTTGACTCCTCGATGCTTCTGCCCTACCGCCCCGACGCGCACAGCGTCTCGGACTCGCTCGCCGGAAGTTGGAACGGCATCGTCGGGAAGATTGAATTGAACTCGACCGGCCCGGTCTGGATAGACGACGCGCGCGTCTTCACGAACGTGCGGACGAAGACCGCGTCGATCAGAGTCCGCGTCGGCAACGCGACGGGTCGCGCGGGGAGTGGGACGCTTTCGGCGAACGGCGTGAACGCGGCCGTCGCGTGGGACGAGAAGGGCGGCAGCGCGCAACTCGAAGTACCGCTCGGGCGCGAGGCGAAGACGTGGGACGAGTTCGGCCCCAACCTGCAAAGGCTGACGCTCAAACTTCAAGGCGAGGGGATAGACGAAAGCAGAGAACTCTCCTTCGGCCTCGTTGAGTTCAAGACGGAGGGCAGCGACTTCGTCGTCAACGGCCGCAAGACCTACCTGCGCGGCACGCACCACGGCGGCGACTTCCCCCTAACGGGCTACCCGCCCACGGATGTCGAATACTGGCGCCGCATCCTCCGCATCAACAAGGAATGGGGCATCAACCACATCCGCTTCCACTCCTTCTGCCCGCCCGAGGCCGCCTTTACCGCCGCCGACGAACTCGGCGTCTACCTCCAGCCCGAGCCCGGCACCTGGAACGAGTTGAGCCCCGGCACGCCTCTGGAGCGGATGCTCTACGAAGAGACCGAGCGGATGCTGCGCGCCTACGGCAACCACCCTTCTTTCGTCATGCTCTCGGCGAGCAACGAGCCGAAGGGTCGCTGGAAGCAGTCGCTCCCCGCGTGGGCCAAACACTTCCGCGCCGAAGACGCGCGCATCCTCTACACGACCGGCACCGGCCACACCGACCGAGAGATTCCAGACCCCGAGGAGGGCGCCGATTACCTCGTCGTCCAGCGCCTCGGCGAGAAGATGCTGCGCGGCCAGTCCGCCTGGTTCGGCCGCGACTACCGCGCCTCGCTCGAAGGCATACACGTCCCCGTCCTCTCGCACGAGCTGGGCCAGTGGGTCGCCTACCCAGACTACTCCGTCATCGACAAGTTCAAGGGCTACATGCGGCCCGGCAACTACGAAATCTTCCGCGACTCACTCGCGGCGCACGGGCTGCTCGCAAAGGACAAGCAGTTCGCCTGGGCGTCGGGCCGCTACCAGCTCGCCTGCTACAAGGAAGAGATCGAGGCCAACCTGCGCACGCCCGGAATGGCGGGCTTTCAACTTCTCGACCTGCACGACTACGTCGGTCAGGGAACCGCTTTAGTCGGATTGCTCGACCCCTTCTGGGAGCCGAAGGGCTATGCCACTCCGACGGAGTTCCGCCGCTTCAACTCCGAGACCGTCCCGCTCGCGCGTCTGACCCGGCGCGTCTTCACCGACGACGAGACGTTAGAGGCGGAGGTCGAGGTGGCGCACTACGGCGCGGCGCCTTTGAACAACGCGGTGCCCGTTTGGAAGGTGGTTGACGCGCGCGGCAGAGTCGTCGCGTCGGGACGTTGGCCCGCGCAGACGATTCCCGTCGGCAAGAACACGTCGCTCGGTCGCGTCTCAGTTTACCTCTCGAAACTCGCCGCGCCGCGCCGGTACAAGATCGTCGTCGGCCTCAAGGGCACGGCGGCCGAGAACGACTGGAACTTCTGGCTCTACCCTTCGGACGCCGGACTCGACGCGCCGCGCGACATCTCGATAACGAGGTCGTGGGACGAGGCCGAGGCGACATTGAGAGAGGGCGGCAAGGTGCTCTACGTCCCGCGCCGCGCAGACCTCGACTGGACGAGCCCGCCGCTCGACGACGTGCCTGTCTTCTGGAACCGTCTGATGGGGCCTGCGTGGGGCCGCATGCTCGGCCTGCTGAGCGACGCGCGACACCCGGCGCTCGCGCAGTTCCCGACCGAGGCGAACTTCGACTGGCAGTGGTCTGACATCGTGCGCGGCGCGCGCGCCGTCAACCTCGACCGACTGCCGCGCGCAATCGAACCCATTGTCTGGGCCATCGACGATTGGAACCGCAACTACAAGCTCGGCCTCGTCTTCGAATGCCGAGTCGGCCGCGGGCGTCTTCTGGTGAGCGGCGCCGACATCGAAACGGGGCTCGACGAACGACCCGCCGCGCGGCAACTGCGACAGTCGCTCCTCGCATACATGTCTTCGCCGCGCTTCCGCCCGACGGTCGCCGTGCGTCCTGAAGAACTGCGCGGCCTGCTCTTCGACACGCGCGTCATGAAGAAGCTCGGGACCGAAGCGAAGGGTGAGTCGCTGCCGACGAATCCTGCCTCGAACGCCATCGACGGCGACCCGAACACCTTCTGGCTCGCGGGCGACGCGCGGAAGAACTTGAAGCACCCGCACGCGCTCGCCGTCAGCTTCCCCGCGCCGGTCGATTTGTCGGGGCTCGTCCTCATGTCGCGCCAGAACCACCGCGAGCACGAGGGCGACATACGCGGCTACGTCGTCGAGGCGAGCGACGACGGAACCGTGTGGCGCGAAGTGGCGCGCGGCGAACTCATCTCGACCTTCGAGCCGCAGCGCGTAAATTTTCCGCGGACAATCAACGCGCGTCACCTGCGTCTGACGGCGCTCAACGGCTTCGGCACGGACGTGACGGCCGCGCTCGCGGAACTGGCCGTCGTCTACGAAGGCCCGAAGCTCCCCGCAGACACGGACGACGCACCCGAATACAAGCGCAGCCGCACCGCCACCCCCGACATCGACGAAGGCTCGCCCGCCGCGCGGCCGACCCCGACACCGACACGCAGACCGAGACCGCGGCGCGGAAAGCCTTAGCCGCGGATTTCTGTTTTCACTTGAGGGTGTAGACGATGAAGATTAGCCACAGAGACACAGAGACACAGCCAGGAACACAGCTTAAGGCTTTTAACTGTGCCTCTGTGTCTCTGTGGTTAAAGCTTTATGTCGTCGGCCTACTGTTCCTGCTCGCGTGCGCGCGGCCGGCGGCGGCGCAGGATGCAGCGTGGGTGAGGGAGGCGCGCCGCGCCGGCGACTTCGAGCTGGTGCGCGGCGGGCGCGCGGCGGACGTGCTCGTCTCGGCCGAGGACTTTAAGGTCGTGCGCATCGCGGCCGGAGACCTGGCGGCCGACGTGGAGCGCGTGGCGGGGGTACGCCCGGCCGTACGTACGGAGGCGGCGGGGCTTTCAAGTCACGCCGTGCTCGTCGGGACGCTCGGCAAGAGCACTTTCATCGACAGGCTCGCGAAGGAAGGGAAGCTCGACGCGGAGAGCCTGCGCGGCAAGTGGGAGAGCTTCGTCATCGCGACGGTTAAAGACCCTCTGCCCGGCGTGCGGATGGGGCTGGTCGTCGCGGGCAGCGACCGGCGCGGGACGGCCTACGGCGTCTACGAGCTTTCGCAGGCCACGGGCGTCTCGCCCTGGTACTGGTGGGCCGACGTAACGCCCACACGACGCAATGAACTCTTCGTCGCGGCCGGAACACGGCGCGCGGGGCCGCCCTCGGTAAAATACCGCGGCGTCTTCCTCAACGACGAGGACTGGGGCTTGCAACCGTGGGCGGCGAAGACGCACGAGCCCGAGACGGGTGACGTGGGGCCGAAGACTTACGCGCGCCTCTTCGAGCTGCTGCTGCGGCTCAAGGCCAACACGGTCTGGCCCGCGATGCACGAGGTGACGCGCGCCTTCAACGCCGACCCGCGCAACGCGGCCGTCGCCGACGACTACGCCATCGTGATGGGCTCGTCGCACGCCGAGCCGATGCTGCGTAACAACGTCGGCGAGTGGAAGGCCGACTCGCACGACTACGACTACACGAAGAACGCGGAGGGCGTGCGCCGCTACTGGGAGGAGCGCGTGCGCGCGAACGGCCGGTTCGAGAACCTCTACACGCTCGGCATGCGCGGCATCCACGACAGCGCGATGCAGGGGCCGAAGACGCAGGCCGAGCGGATTAAGACGCTCGAACAAATCTTCGCCGACCAGCGCGCAATGCTCGCGCGCCACGTCAACCCGGACGTGACAAAAGTCCCGCAGCTCTTCATCCCTTACAAGGAAGTTCTCACCGACTACCGCAAAGGCTTGAAGGTGCCCGAAGACGTGACGGTCGTCTACACCGACGACAACTTCGGCTACATACGCTCGTTCCCTACGGCGAAAGAGCGTCGGCGGCCGGGCGGCTTCGGCGTCTACTATCACATCTCCTACCTCGGCCGCCCGCTCTCGTATCTTTGGCTTGAGACGACGCCGCCCGCGCTCGTCTGGGAGGAGATGTCGAAGGCTTACACGAACGGCGCGCGCGCGTTCTGGGTGCTCAACGTCGGCGACCTGAAGCCCGCCGAGGCCGTCACCGAGTTCTTCATGCAGATGGCCTGGGACGCCGGGCGCTGGCGCCGCGACAACTTGCAAGACTTCTTAAGGCAGTGGGCGGCGCGCGAGTTCGGCGCGGCGAACGCGGGGGAAATCGCATCCGTCATGGACGAGTACTACCGGCTCGGCTTCGCGCGCAAGCCCGAGCACTTGCAGTGGTACCTGCCGGGCGAGCCTTACCGGCCGAGCGACTTCTCTCACTTCGACTACGGCGACGAGGTGGAGCGGCGGCTCAAGGCGTACGGGCGGCTCTTGGAGCGCATCTCGCTCCTCCAACGTTCGATCCCCGCGCGGCTGCAAGACGCCTACTACCAGCTCGTCTTCTACCCCGTCGGCGGTGCCCTGCTCGCCAACATAGGCGTCTTCGCCGCGGAGCGGGCCGCCCTCTACGCCGCGCAGGGACGCGCGAGCGTCTTCAGGTACGTGCAGAGTGCGCAGACGGCGGGGAAGCGCATGGACGAACTTACGCGCGTCTACAACGAGGAGCGCGCGGGCGGGAAGTGGCGACACATCATGTCGCGCGAGATGGGGCCGGGGCAGTGGACGAGCATGAGGAGTACGCCCCCGCCCGTCCCCGCGCTCGAAGAGTTGAAAGCGCTACAGGCGGCGGCCGGCCTCGGCGTCGCGATTGAGGGGCGCGCTGCGCCCGTGCGTGAAGGTGAAACGGACGCGGCGCTGCCCACGCTCGACCCCTACACGCGCGGCACGCGTTTCATCGACATCTTCAACACAGGGGGCGGGGCGCCCAGGTGGGTCGCGCGGGCGAAAGAGGACTGGATCGTGGTGCGCGGGCTGCTCAAAGGCAGGATCCCGAACCTGTTCGAAGATCGCCTGCTGGTCTCAGTCGATTGGACGAAGGCCCCGAAGGGCGAAAGAATCGAGGGGACGATTGAAATTGAAAGCGCGGGCTCGAAACGCACGGTGAAGGTGCCCATCTTCAACCCCGCGTCGCCGCGCCCCGAAAGTCTGAAGGGTTTCGTCGAGTCTAACGGCGTCGTCTCCATCGAGGCCGAGCACTTCACCTCGAAGGCGGATCGCGCGGGCGCGGCGTGGCAGGTCATCCCGGGCCTCGGGCGCACGGGCGACTCCGTGGCCGTCTTCCCCGAAGACGCGCCGAGCGTCGAGCCGCGGCGGGCCGCGCGCGAAGCCCCCTCGCTCGAATACACGATGCACCTCTTCCACGCGGGCGAGATGGAGCTGACGTTCTACCTCATCCCGACGCACCCCGTGCGCGGCGCGTCGGGCCTGCGCTTCGCGTACTCTCTGGACGGCGCGGAGCCGCGCGAGCTGGCCGCGAGCGCGGGCGTCGAAGTCACCTCGCGGGAGTGGTCGGAGAACGTCCTCAACGCGACGACGAAGGTCAGCGTGCCCGTCAAGCTCGACGCGGGCGCGCACGTCCTCAGAGTCTACATGCTCGACCCCGGCGTCGTGCTCGACAAGATCGTCCTGAACGCCGGCAACCTGCGGCCGAGCTACCTCGGCCCGCCGGAGACAAGGGTCGTGTTGAAGTAACAGTTCATGCCGAACGAGGAATGATGAATGATGAAAGTCGTGGTGTCCCGCATCGTGCTCGTCGCGTGCGCCGCCTTCATGTCCGCGGTGGTGTGTCTGGCGCAGTCGTCGCCGCGGAGCCGCGTGTCGTTCAACTCAGGTTGGCGTTTTCAGAAGGACGACCCCGCGGGGACGGAAGGCCGTCTGAGTTACGAGAAGATTAAAGACAATGTGACGGCGACAGGCGGCGAGTTCGTCGCGGGCGCGTCGAAGCCCTCCAAAGCGGACGAAGCTCTCGGCGCGGATGTCTCGTACACGCGGCGCGAGTTCGACGACTCGGCGTGGCGGCGGCTCGACCTGCCGCACGACTGGGGCATCGAGGGGCCTTTCAAGCAGGAGTACCCGGGCGAGACGGGCAAACTCCCCTGGTGGGGCGTCGGCTGGTATCGAAAGCACTTCGACGTTCCGGCGAGTGACAGGGGGCAGCAAATCCGTCTCGACATCGACGGCGCGATGTCTTACGCGACCGTGTGGCTCAACGGCCGCTTCGTCGGCGGCTGGCCTTACGGCTATGCCTCGTTCCAACTCGACCTCACGCCCTTCGTCGAGTACGGCGCCGAGAACGTTGTCGCGATTCGTCTGGACAACCCGCCCGACTCTTCGCGCTGGTATCCGGGCGGCGGCATCTACCGCAACGTCTGGCTCTCGAAGACCGCGCCCGTCCACGTCGCGCACTGGGGCACGTACGTCACGACGCACGAGGTCACGCCGCAGTCCGCGACCGTGAGCGTCAGGTACACGCTCGACAACGATTCAAGCTCAGAGGCGAACGTCACGGTCAGGACGCGCGTGTACGAACTCGCGCCCGGCGGGGCTAAGTCCGCGCGGCCAGTCGCCGCGACCGACCCTTCGAGCTTCAACCTGAATGCAAACTCGCGGGCGGCGTTCAACGCGAGCGCGCGCGTCGCCGTCCCGAAGCTTTGGAGCCCTCAGCGTCCGAGCCTCTACGCCGCCGTCACGACCGTCGAGCAGAACGGCAAGGCCGTTGACAGCTACGAAACAATCTTCGGCATCCGCACCGTCAAGTTCGACGCGGCGCGCGGGCTACTCGTCAACGGCGACCCCGTAGAGATCAAGGGCGTCTGCAACCATCACGACCTCGGCGCGTTGGGCGCGGCGGTCAACCGGCGCGCGTTGGAGCGCCAGCTCGAAATACTGAAGGAGATGGGCGTCAACGCGATACGGACGAGCCACAACCCGCCCGCGCCCGAGCTGCTCGACCTCGCCGACCGGATGGGCCTGCTCGTGATGGACGAGGCGTTCGACGCGTGGCGGCGCTCGAAGAAGAAGAACGACTACCACCTGCTCTTCGACGACTGGCACGAGAGGGACTTGCGCGCGCAGGTGCGGCGCGACCGCAACCACCCTTCGGTCATCCTTTGGAGCACGGGCAACGAGATCGGCGAGCAGGGCACGCCCGAAGGCCACAAGCTCTCGGAGGAGCTTTCGCGCATCGTGCGTGAAGAAGACCCGACGCGCCCCGTGACCGCGGGCGCGAACAACGTCAACGCGGGCTACAACGGTTTCCAGAAGACGTTGGACGTGTTCGGCTACAACTACAAGCCGCAGGAGTACGGCAAGTTCCGCGAGAAGAATCCGACCATCCCGCTCTTCGCCAGCGAGACCTCTTCGACCGTCAGCTCGCGCGGCGAATACTTCTTCCCCGTCGAGGAGGAGAAGGACAAGGGCAAGTCCGACTTCCAGGTCAGCTCCTACGACCTCTACGCGCCGCGCTGGGCGACGACGCCCGATGCGGAGTTCAAGGGGCAGGACGAGTTCCCTTTCACGGCGGGCGAGTTCGTCTGGACGGGCTTCGACTACCTCGGCGAGCCGACGCCCTTCAACGCCGACTCGACCAACCTGCTCAACTTCACAGACCCGGCCGCGCAGGCGCGCATGGGCGAGGAGTTGAAGGCGCTCGGTAAAATCCGCGTGCCGTCGCGCAGCTCATACTTCGGTATCGTTGACCTCGCGGGCTTCAAAAAGGATCGCTTCTACATCTACCAGGCGCGCTGGCGGCCGGAACTTCCGTCGGCGCACATCCTGCCGCACTGGAACTGGCCGGGGCGCGAGGGGCAGGTCACGCCCGTCCACGTCTACACCTCGGGCGACGAGGCGGAGCTGTTCCTCAACGGCCGCTCGCTCGGGCGGAAGAGGCGCGGGGCTTTCGAATATCGTCTGCGCTGGGATGACGTGAAGTACGAGCCGGGCGAGGTGCGCGTCGTCGCGTATCGTGAAGGGAAGCGCTGGGCCGAGGACGTGGTGCGGACGACGGGGCCGGCGGCGCGCCTGACGTTGAAGGCCGACCGTGCGGAGATAGACGCCGACGGCTCCGACCTCTCCTTCGTCACGGTGAGCGTGGCGGACAGGGCGGGCCTCACCGTCCCGCGCTCGAAGAACCGGATGCACTTCGAAATCTTCGGCCCCGGCGAGATCGTCGCCGTGGACAACGGCGATGCGACGAGCCACGAGTCCTTTCAGTCGAAGGAGCGCGCCGCCTACAACGGCCTCTGCCTCGTCGTCGTCCGCTCGAAGGCGGGCGCGCCCGGGAGCATCAAGCTCTGGGCCTACTCCGAAGGTCTCAAGTCCGCCGACGTGACCATCCGGAGCCGCCGCGCTAAATAGGATTTGAAATTTGAAATTTCAAATTTGAAATCGTTTTGCTGATTGACATGCGTAGAGCACAAACCTTTGCGTGCGCCGTGGCGCTCGCGGCGTTGACGGCCATCTCCTTCTTACAACGCGCGCCCGCGTCGGCCGCGGTTGAAGATGATGCGGTCGTTATCGACTTCTCTTACGCGGGCTACGGCCGGGGCGGTGTGCGCCCGCCGGAAGTGCCCGCGGCGTTGCGCGTGCGGCCGACGCGGGGAGATAACACGGCGCTGATACAGGCCGCGCTCGACCGCGTCGCGTCGATGCCGTTGGACGCGCGGGGCTTGCGCGGCGCGGTGTTGCTCGACGCGGGCAGGTTCCGCGTCTCGGGACAGCTTCGAGTCCGCGCGTCGGGCGTCGTCCTGCGCGGGCGCGGCGCGAGCTTGACGACCGTCGTGGCCGCGGGGCAGGGCCGCCGCACTCTCATAGAGGTCGGCGGGGACGAGCCTCCGACGGCGGGCGCGGCAGTAAAAGTGACGGACGAGAAAGTGCCCGCGGGCGGGCGCGTGCTAACGGTGGTGAGCGTCGAGGGGCTTGCGGCCGGCGACCGCGTCGTCGTCCGGCGGCCGAGCACGAAGGAGTGGATCGAGGCGCTCGGCATGAACAAGGCCGAGGGCGCCTTCGCGGATCAGCGCTTGCACTGGACGCCCGGCTCGCGCGACCTCTTGTGGGACAGGACGGTCGCGTCCGTTGACGCGGGCGCGAAGCGCGTCACGCTCGACGCGCCGATCACGACCGCGCTCGAACGTCGCTACGGCGGCGCGACGCTGGCGAAGGTCAACGCGAACACGCCCGTCAGTCACGTCGGCGTCGAGGGGCTGACGTTGGAGAGCGAGTTCGACCGCTCGAACCTGCGGGATGAGGAGCACGCGTGGATCGGCGTCGCGCTCGACAACGTCGAAGACGCGTGGGTGCGAGACGTGACGACGCGACACTTCGCGGGCTCGGCCGTACGCGTGGGGCGGCGCGCGCGGCGCGTGACGGTTGAGAGGTGCCGCAACGACGCTCCCGTGTCGGAGGCGGGCGGCTACCGGCGGCAGAGTTTTCTGGTCGAGGGGCAACAGGTCTTAGTCCGCGGATGCCGCAGCGAGGCGGGCACGAACGACTTCGCCGTGGGCTTCACGGCCGCCGGCCCGAACGTCTTCCTTGACTGTGAATCGAAGGGCTCGCTCGGCCCGAGCGGTTCGTTCGAGAGCTGGGCCTCGGGCGTGCTCTACGAGCGCGTGCGGATTGAAGGCGCGGCGCTGCGTCTCACGAAAGACATGGCGCGCTCGCAGGGCGACGGGTGGACGGCGGCCAACTCGGTCGCCTGGAACTGTGAGGCGCAGCAGATCGAAACGTGGGGCCCCGAAGGCGCGACCAACGTCGTGAAGAGGGCGCCGGAGTCGCTCTACGACACGCAACTGTCAAAGCGAATGGGGCGGAAGCCCGACCGTGAGGGAGGGCATCGGCCGAACGATGAAGTAGGAACGCGGAACGATGAGCTGAAGACAAAAGCAGTTCCTCGTTCCTCGTTCCTACTTCCTACTTCCCAACGCCCTCCCTCACGGTCGGGCTTCCGCCCCGCGCATGCGCTCGACATCGTGAACGGCAGGTTCGTGGTTGACGGCCGTGTGTTGTGGGGCGGGATGCTCAACGGCGCGTGGTGGAAGGGGCAGGTCTCGCCCGCGGTCGCGCGTCAGATGGGCGGCGTCAGCGTGACGCGCTTCGTGCCGGGGCGCGTGGGGCCGGGACTGACGGAAGACCTGACGAAGCTCGCCGCGCGGATGGTCGAGGAGGGCACGCCCTTCTTCAACGGCGGCCCCGGCCTCTTGTACGAGCGCCGACGCGACGCGCACATCATCACCGCGCAGCCCGACGCGAACGTCTGGGCGCCCTTCTACGAGATGCCTTGGGCGAGAAGTGGGAAGGGGAAGGCGTGGGACGGCCTGAGCAAGTACGACCTGACGCGCTTCAACCCCTGGTACTTCGCGCGCACGCGCGAGTTCGCAGAGGCGTGTGAAGAGAAGGGGATCGTCTACTACCACAGTCTCTACAACACGCATAACCTTTTGGAGACGGCGGCGCACTGGGCCGACTTCCCCTGGCGGCCGGCGAACAACGTCAACGACACGGGGCTGCCCGAGCCGCCGCCGCTCGAAGAGCGCAACACCGTCCACGTCGCCAACCAGTTCTACGACGCGAAAGACCCGCGCCGCCGCGCGCTCCACCGCGCCTTCATCCTGCACACGCTCGACGTGCTCGGCGACCGCCCGAACGTCGTCCTCACGCTCGGCTTCCAGTTCGCGGGGCCACTCGCCTTCCAACAGTTCTTCCTCGACACCGTCGCCGGGTGGCAGCGCGTTCACAGAAGGCGCGCCCGCATCGCGCTCGTCACGAGCAAGGAGATCGCCGACGCGATACTGGCCGACCCCGTCCGATCCAAACTCATCTCCGTCATCGACACGCGCTACTGGCAGTACCGCCCGGACGGCAAGCTCTGGGCGCCCGAGGGCGGGCGCAACCTCGCCTTCCGCGAGATGATCGCGGAGGAGTTCAAGCGCTCGGGCGACGCGCCGCCCGACACCAGCCCTTCGCAGGTCTACCGGCAGGTACGCGAGTATCGCGACCGCTTCCCCGGCAAGGCGGTCGTCGCCTGGCACTCGGGCGCGGGGCCTCTCCCAATTTTGATGGCGGGCGGCGCACAGGCGCTCATGCGCAACCCCGCGGCGGGACAGTCGCAGGGCGAACAGCCCGACCGCACGAAGCTCGATTCGTTCGCGCGCGAGCATCTGTCGCGGGTGTTGATGAAGATGTCGCCGCTCGACGGCCTGCTCGAAGACCCGGCGAACAACTGGTGCCTCGCGGACGCGCGCAGCGACACGGTGCTCATCTACTCGCTCACGGGTTCGTCTTTAACATTGGCCCGCTCCCTGCGGCAGCGGGCTTACGCGGGTCTCTGGTTCGACCCGCGCACCGGCGAGACGCGCTCGCTCGACGCTCCGCCGTCGTTGGGGAAGGGGACGGTTATTAACAAGCCGACGGGCGAGGATTGGCTGTTGCTGCTGACGACAAAATAGCGGTCAGTACCACCCACGGTAGCGGGTGGTACTGACCTGGGTTACAAAAGAGGAGGGAATCATGTTCGGACGACTCATCTGTTCATTCATGCTGGCGGGGTTCGTCGTCGCCGTCCTCGGCTCATTCAACAGCGCGCGGGCGGCCGAGCCGTTCCCGCTGTGGCCGCAGGGCGCGCCGGGTGCCTTGGGGAAGGAGCCGGCGGACGTGCCGACGTTGACGCCTTACCTCGCGCCGAAGGAGAAGGCGACGGGCGCGGCCGTCGTCATCTGCCCCGGCGGCGGCTACGGCCATCTCGCGGATCACGAGGGGCGCCCCGTGGCCGAGTGGCTCAACTCCATCGGCGTCACGGCCTTCGTGCTGAAGTACCGGCTCGGGCCGCGCTACCGACACCCTTCGATGTTGCAGGACGCGGCGCGCGCGATACGGACGGTGCGGGCTCGCGCCGCCGAGTGGGGGCTCGACCCCGAGCGCGTCGGCATCCTCGGCTTCTCGGCCGGCGGCCATCTCGCCTCGACCGCGGGCACGCACTTCGACGCGGGCAAGGCGGACGCGACCGACCCGATTGAACGCGTCAGCTCAAGGCCGTCCGTGATGATTCTCATCTACCCCGTGATTACGATGAGGGAGCTGACGCACGGCGGGTCGAAGAAGAACCTGCTCGGCGAGAACCCGACGCCGGAGCTGGTGGCGCTGCTCTCGAACGAGGAGCAGGTGACGAAGGAGACGCCGCCCGCCTTTCTCGTCCACACGATGACGGACGCGGCCGTCCCCGTCGAGAACACGCTCATGTTCGTCGCGGCCCTGCGCAAGGCGGGCGTCCCCTTCGAGCTGCACCTCTACGAACGCGGCCCCCACGGCTTCGGCCTCGGCACGGCGCGGGACAACAAACCCGCCGACCCGATTCTTTCAACATGGCCCGCACACGCCGCCGACTGGTTGAGGCTGCACGGCTTCGCCGCTAAGCAGTAGACAGTAGAAAAAGGGGCGGCGCGTCCGAAGCCTTCGGGCCGGGCGCGCCGCTTCGTCTTCCTACTGGCTACTGACTACTGACTACTGGCTACTCTCCTCAATGCGTCGTCGCCTTCTCGGCTCCCAGCCCGGTGTTGGCGCGGACGACCAACTCCGTATACTTCGCCTCGGCCGAGGGCTCGCGCCCCGTCAGTGTGCCGAGGAAGGCGCCGAGGAAGCCGAGGGGGATGCTGAGGATGCCCGGGTTCTCTAAAGGAAAGATCGGCGGCGACTGAATCAGGTGGCGCGCGGCGCCGGTGACGGTCGGCGGGTCTACGGTCATGATGCTCGGGCTTAAGAGTATGAGCACGATGGAGGCGAGCAGGCCCGTGCCCAGGCCCGCCACCGCGCCGCGCGTGTTGAAGCGGCGCCAGAAGAGCGAGAGCACGATGACCGGCAGGTTCGCCGACGCCGCCACCGCGAAGGCCAGCGCGACGAGGAAGGCGACGTTGGCCGTCGGCCCCAGGACGATGGCGATGAAGATGGCGACGCCGCCGACGACGAAGGCCGTCGCGCGCGCCACCTTCACCTCTTCGCCCGCGGCGCGCTCGGTGCCGCGGTGGATGACGTTCGTCCAGAAGTCGTGCGCGAAGGAGGTCGAGGCCGAGATGGTCAAGCCCGCGACGACGGCGAGGATGGTCGCGAAGGCGATGGCCGAGACGAAGCCGAAGAAGATGTCGCCGCCCAAAGTCTGCGCGAGCAGCGGCGCGCTCATGTTCGTCCCGCCGTTCTTCGCGATCACGTCGCGGCCGACGATGGTCGCCGCGCCGAAGCCGAGGAAGGTCGTCAGGATGTAGAAGACGCCGTTGATCGCCATCGCCCAGACGACGCTCGTCCGCGCCGTCTTCGCGTCCGGCACGGTGTAGAAGCGGACAAGGATGTGCGGCAGCCCCGCCGTCCCGAACAGCAGCGCCATCCCGAGTGAAATCAAGTCGAGCGCGCCGTACGGCGGCTTGTAGCGCAGACCCGGTTGGAGGAAGTCCTGCGTGATGACCTTCCCCGCGGCGTCGTGGTAGGTGACGTGCTTGATGGCGTCGAAGAAGGTTGCGAAGCTGAAGCCGAAGTGCGCGAGCACGAGCACGCTCAAGAGAATTGTCCCCGCCATCAGCAGTATCGCTTTGACGATTTGCACCCACGTCGTCGCCAGCATCCCGCCGAAGACGACGTAGACGATCATCAAAATCCCGACGCCGATGACCGCCGACTGGTACGTCACGCCCGAGTCCTTCAAGAGCAAAGAGACGAGCGCGCCCGCGCCGACCATCTGCGCGATCATGTAGAAGGTCGAGACGGTGAGCGTGCTCAGGGAAGCCATCGCGCGGACGGGGCGCGGCTTCAAACGATAAGCGAGCACGTCGGCCATCGTGTACTTGCCCGCGTTGCGCAGGGGCTCCGCGACGACGAGGAGCACGGTCAGGTACGCGACGAGCCAGCCGACCGAATACATGAAGCCGTCGTAGCCCTGGAAGGCGATGATGCCCGCGATGCCGAGGAACGAGGCGGCGCTCATGTAGTCGCCCGCGACGGCGACGCCGTTCTGCCAGCCCTTGATCGAGCGGCCGGCGGCGAAGTACGCGCTCGACCCCGACGACTTCCGCGCCGCCCAGTAGGTGATGACGAGGGTGACGGCGACGAAGAACAGGAACATCAGGAGCGGAGTGGACACGGCTCTATCTCCCCTTCCTCGAAGAGTTCAAACGCTCGATGATGCGGCGCGCGGTCTCGTCCCAGCCGCCGGCCGCGCGGACGTAGAGAGCCGCGACGGCCCACGCCATGAAGAACTGCGAGAGCGCAAACAGGTATGCGACGTTGACGCCGAGCACGCGCGTGTCCATCAACTGCGGCGCGTAGCCGACCAGGACGGGGAGCGCGAAGTAGTAGACGACGAAGAAGACCGTGGCGGGCACGATGAAGCGGCGCTTCGAGGCGAGCAGCCCCTTGAACTCCTCCTGTGCGGCGACGCTATCCCAGTCGGCCACGTCCGCGTCCTCGTCGGCCGTCAGCTCGTGCGCGGGTTTGGATTGACCGCGGCCGAGCGGCGCCACGTCGGTCGCCGACCCGACCTCAGGCGTCTGGTCGCCGGGCTCCGGCTCCATGTGCATCTTTGGCGGCATGAATCCTCCTGAGTAGTCAGTAGGAAAAGCGGAGCGGGCAGTCAGTTTCAATTAGGCTGCGCCCGCAACGCGGAGCGCTACTGTCTACTGACTACCTTCCTCATGGTATCTGCTTCAGAAGCTTCTTCATCTCCTGCACGGCCTTCGCGTAGGCGGGGTCTTCGGCGAGGTTCTTCAGTTCGTGCGGGTCTTTCGTCTCGTCGAAGAGCATCGCGCCCGCGCGGCCTTCGTCCCATTCGGCGTAGCGGAAGCGCGCGGTGCGGACGGCGCGGCCGAGCTTGTTCTGGAAGAGAGTGACGGTGTGGGCCGTGTCGTCCCAGCGCGCGCCCGGGTTTTTGAGGAGCGGCGCGAGGCTGCGGCCGCGGATGTCGGCCGGCGGGCGCGGCAGGCCGCAGAGTTCGGCGAGCGTGGGGTAGAGGTCTTGCAGCGAGGCGTTGTGCGCGGTGGCCGGCGCGCGCCCGCCGGG
>CAXTSK010000055.1:272-15653 GCA_964246655.1 uncultured Pyrinomonadaceae bacterium | reverse complement strand
CGCCCGACGCGCGGAGAAGGCCGGAACCATCGACGCTCGCGACGAGCGCGTCGTCGGAACTCCAACTGATGAGAGCGTCGGGGACTGGCCGTCCGTTCTCGTCGAAGGCGTTGGCGGCGAATTGCGCGACGGCGCCGCGGTTGAGGGTGAGAACTGACGGCGAGATATCAACACGCGTTACCTTCGGCGGACGTTGACGGACGAGAAGCTCGGCGTCAGCACTGTCAAGAGTGATGCCGCCAGCGCTCGCGTGCGCAGTAACCTTCGTCGAGCCTTGGGCGAGACCTCTTAGCGTAAACGTGAGCGAGCCGTCGGCCGCCTCTTCGCCGACGCCCTCCACCTCCGCGATGGCCGTGTCGCTTGAGTTGAAGTCGAACTTCACGCCCCGCAACCCGCGCTCGTACTGGTCGAACGCCTGCGCCTTGAAGGCGGCCGACTCGCCGACGAAGATTGCCTGTTGAAGTGGGTCGAAACTCAAACGCGTGAGGCGGCCCGCGCGTTCGAGGAAGAAGCTGCCGTCAACACGTCTGCCCGGCGAGAACCTGCGCGCGACGTTCGCGGCGGTGTGGCGCGCGTAGGCACCCACAATGTCGGGCGAGCGCGTGATAGATTCGTTGAACGTGTCGCCGCCGAAGTTGTCGCCCGCTGTGCCGTATGTGAACTGCGTGACGAGATTACCCGCGGCATCGCGCACGACGAGCGTGAGCCCTGCGTTCGAGAGCGAGAGTGCGCCCGAACTCGACTTCGAGACGAGCGCGCCTCCGAAGAAGGGATCGAACGGGTCTGGTCGGCCGCCGCCGAAGAGCACGAGCGCCTCGCCCGCGGGGAGCAGGCTCCCCTGCGTGAACGTGTGCCGCACGCTCTCCGTCGAACTGTTCAAAGGGCGTGTGCGAACCGTCCAGCCGGAAAGGTCGAGCGCGCCGGTCGAACCGTTGACCAGCTCGACGAACTCTTCTTCCGAGCCGACGCGGACGCCGTCGTGATTGGCGTCGCCCGCGATTCCGTCGGGCGGGTCGGCCAGCACCTCGTTGATGACGAGCGTTCGTTCGACGACGCGCAGCGGCGCCAACGTCAACGTTTCGCCGACGCCGACCTTGACGGCAGTCGAGCCCCGCGCCACGCCGACGGCGAGGCCGGACGAGTCACACGCGGCGACGGACGGGTCTTCCGTCTCGAAGGCGACGGCGGGGTTCAGAATCTCTTCGCCGAGCGCGTCGAAGGCACGCGCCTTGAAACGCATCTCGCCGCCGATTGGTATCAGGGCGGAGTCCGGCGTCACTTCGACTCGCGCGGCGCGCGCGGGCGGGCCGCCGTTGGTAATAGTTAAAGTCGCTCGATTGCTCTCGGCGCCGTCGGCGCGGACGACGAGCGTGGCCGCGCCCGCGCCTCTTGAAGAGGAAGAGAGCGCGAGGTGTAGCTGGTCGAGTCCGGGCAGGTCGGGCGAGGGGACGACTGCTTCGACCCTGGTTGCGCGACCACCGACGAGAGCTTCGACGTGTCGCGCGTCGCGCAGCCCTGTGCAGAAGACGATGAGACGGCGCGGGTCGCCGTCCGCGTCGGTCACGTCGAAAGGGCCGGGTCGCAGCGTCGAGTTGTCGAGCGCCACGGCCTCGCCCGCGCCGGTCGTGTTCTGTGTGAAGATGCCCGGGGCTGTAAGCGCGACGTTGACCTCACCGCGTAGCTCGAAGCCGTCGGGGTTGCGCACGACGACTTCGTTGAAGCCCGGGCCGAGCGCGGCAGGCAGTTTGAAGTTGAGCTGCGTCGGCGAGGCGTAGAAGATCTGCGCCGCGCGACCGCCGACGGTGATCGAGAGATTCTCGACAGTCGTCGGGAACGTGCCGTCGTCGAGTCTTGAAGGAAGGTTCGAAGAGAGCGCGAGGTTCTTGCCCGTGACGACGGCGAGCGAGTCTTGCGCGAGCGCGCCCGCGGGCGGCGTCTTGCCGGGGACGGCCGCGTTGAAGAGTTGCAGTCCCGTCCCGAAGGCAGCGCGCGTTGGGATAGACGCAAGATAAATCTCGCAGCCGTTCTCGAACTCTTCCTCCACGTCAGGCTCGGACATCACGCGCGGGAAGTTGAAGACGACGCGCGTGCCCGCGTCGTCGAGCGCGGAGACGACCTCCGCATTGGCCGCGGCCGGGGCGTCGGTCAGGCGCGTGGTCGTGTTCGAAGGGATGTCTTGGAGGTACAGCTCGACGCTCGCGTCGGCGTTCATGCCTGAAAGGTTGCGGCGCGTGGCGAAGGCGACGCGGCTGCCGTCGCCGCTGACGGTCGGGTTGAAGGGCACGTCCGAAGCGCGCGTGCCGAGTTGCGTCAACTGCCGCACGAGCCGGCCGTTGCGACCGTCGAAGAGGAAGACCTGCGTCGCGCCGTTCGGGCCACGCGCCGAGTAGACGACGCGCAGACCGTCGTCGCTCATGGCACGACCGATTGTCATTGTGAGAGATCGCACGCCCGAGACGGCCGTCAACGTCTCGCCGCTGGAAACGGTATAGACGAGTAAGTCACTTAAGCCGCCGTCGGAATCATGATCGATGACGAAGGCGAGGCGCGACCCGTCGCCGCTCAACTTCGCGTCACGCGCCGACGCGCCTCCTTCGACGCGCGTGACCTGCACGACCTTCTGCGTCGCTGTGTCCGACAGAAAAATCTGTCTGACGAGTCCCGCGTTCTCGCCGGAGAGGTCGCGGTCGGAGGCGAAGGCGACGAGACGCCCGTCGTCGGAGATTGAAGGAACGAAACAGCCCTGCGCCGCGCGCCGCGCGGGCTCGTCTGGCGCGGTGTGGGTCAACTGCCTGAGACGTGTGCCGTCGTGGAAGAAGATTTCGGAGTCGCCGTCGCGGTTCTCGCCGAGCGGGTCTGCGTTGGAGGCGAAGGCCGCGCGCGTGCCGTCCTGCGACAGGGACGGCGCGGGCGCGCGCGCGAATGACAACTCCCTGAACGAAGGCGCCTGTGCCGCGTCGGCCGTGACGAGCCTGAGCCCGGCCCCCGTGCCTGCCCCTGCCAGGTCTGCGCTCGTCTCGAAGGCGATGCGCGAGCCGTCGCCGCTGATGCTCGGGTTGAGATTGATCGTGCCCGGCCGCGTCTGCGTCACGCGAATGATGCTTAAGCTCTGCGAGCCGACACGCGTGACCAACAGACACAGCGAGACAGAGAAGAGAACGGCGAAGGAACAACGCCTGAGAAGTGAGGGCACGCCCGACCTCCTTTACGCGCGCAGAGGCGAGAGGCTGGCGGGCCACTTACCGAGTCAACAGTTGAAGGCTAACGTCCGAAGGGCACTTCCCGCGAAGCGGACGGGTCAACGCCGTGAGCGAGCGTGACCCAACGTGCGCGGCATTCTACAACTTTGGGCACGAAAGGCAAGACAAAATTTAGGCAAGAAGTGCCGCGGCTTTAGTGCCTCCGCTTTTTCTTAACGACAGGCGGAGGTCTCGGGGTCGGGTTGGCGACCGGGGGGGCGGAGCCGAAAGGTGCGAGCCAGAGTTCTACCATCAGGTTGTTGCGGAAGCCGCCGTTGACCGCCACGACACGCACGGGGTCGACGCCGCGGAGCGTGACCAGATAGTTCCTCGCGCGCGCACAGCGGCTCGTCGCCTGGGTGGCGGCCTTCGCGTAGCAGATGAGATAGCCCTTCGCCGACGGGTCGTTCTGCAACTCGATGGCGTAGTTGTCGAGGCGGGCCTTCTCGTCGTTGAACCTGACGTTGCCGTACTCGTCAACCTTGCGCGTCTCAAGCAGCATTCCCTCCACCGCGAGCGCGTCGATGATGTGCCTGCGGCCGCCGAACTCCGCCAGGAAAGAGTCGGCGGTGCTTCGGATGAGGAGGGCGCGAACCTTGTGGCCGTTTTTGAAATAGATCGTGACGGGGAGCGGCGCGTGTGCTTCGACGGCGCCGTCAGGCGACTCCGGCGGCGCATCCACGGCCGCGTCCGGGTATTTGACGCCGCCGGATCGGCCGGCCTGGCCGTAGGCGAGGGCCGGCGCGAGGAGCACGAAGACGAGAACTGATAAACGCAACGTCATGTGGCTCTCTCCCTTCAAACTGACCTTGGTGTTTCGGCTTCTAACGAGGATGCGCGCGCCTCAGTCGCATTTCAACTCCGCGGGCAACCCCTTCTCCGCGAGGTACTTCAAAATCTTCCCCCTGTTCTTCTCGTCGAACTTCGCGCACCCGACGTGCTTCGCCAGCAGCAGCTCCTCAGGGACGAAGGACGCGCCCGAGAGGTCTGTCCCGCGGAGGTCTGTGTCGGACAGGTCGGCCCCCTCCAGCCGCGCGCCGCCGAGGTAGGCGCCGCTCAAGTTGGCGTCATGAAGGAGGACGTTCTCAAGGTGTATCTCCCTGAGGTTCGTACTTTGGCCGCTCAGGTTGCAGCCTTCCAACCTCGCCCCTTCGAGATGCGCGCCGCCCTTGAGGACGAGCCCGCGCAGGTCTGTGTCGCGCAGTTCGAGCCGCTTGTCCCGCTCGGCCGGCTCGGCGGAGTAGAGCTTCGAGCGCCGGCCGAGCACGTCGAAGACGGCCTGAATGTCGGCGGGGAAGGTGACCGGAGCCGGGGCGGGCGGCTTGCGGACGGGCGCGTTCGCGCGCACGTAGGCGGCCAGGGTCTGCACTGTCTTTTCGTAGTAGTCCTCGAAGTTAACGTCGCCGCCCGCGCCCTCGTACTCTCCGGCCGTGCCAGGGGTGCCGGCCCTCGCCGCGTCGAGCATCTTCTGCATCTTCAAAGACTCTTCGGCGACCTGCCCGAGCGAATAAATCGCGCCGACGCGCGCCTGTAGCTTGTCGCTCGAAAGTTGTTCGAGGGCGCGGCCGAAGCGGTCGGCCATCTCGCGCCTGCGGCCGTCGCGCCAGGTCATGTAGGTGAGGCGCTGTGTGAAGGCGGCCGTGTCCTGACCCTGCCGGATGCCCTGCCACGTGAAGATGAGGCTGATGACGAGCGCGACGGCGCCCAGTATCTTGGCGTTGATGTCAATGAAGTCCTTCGCCGGCGTCTTGTCCGGCGGCTCTAAGTAAAAGGTCAGAACCCTCCACAGGACGACCGCGAGGATGACGAAGCCGCCGACGAGCAGAATCTCCAACCGCCAGTGGTCGAAGCTGTGGATGAGGTAGTAGACGGCCGCGCCGAGCGTGACGAGCAGCAGGAGGAGGAAGAGGTCTTTTCCGGTAACCTTTACGGCGGACATCGTGCTTCTCCACGCGGGCAGTGCTGAAATGTGGAGGGGGCGGCCGGGGTATTCTGAGCCCGGCCGCGCGAGGAAGTCAACGCCCACGCGTGGATTCAGGGCGGGTCGCTTTCAGTCCGCGACGGAGGCCATCTCGCCGGGCCGTCTGAAATCGGGGAGCGCTTCGAAGACTTCGAGGGCGTACTTGACGTTGTTGAAGGGGGCGGAGACCTGGACGCCTTGGATCGCGTCGCGTACGTCGAGCAGTAACTCGCGGGCGATGGCGAGTCCTTCGTCGCGGGCGGCGTCTTTGCCTCTGTCGGAGGCGAGGCGCATGCGCTCCATGATGGCGGGGGTGACGCGGACGCCGGGGACTTCGTTGTGGAGGAACTCGGCGTTGCGGTAGGAGACGAGTGGCCAGATGCCCGCGACGACGGGGACGCGGACGTGCTCGATGCGTTTGAGGAAGTCGCGGAGCTGTTCGGTGTCGAAGACCGGCTGCGTGATGGCGAACTCGGCCCCGGCCTCGACCTTCCATTCGAAGCGTTTTATCTCCTCATCCAGATTCACCGCGCCGGGGTTGACGCCGACGCCGATGCAGAAGGAGGTCGGCGTGCCCGTCGGGTTGTTGCCGAGGTCGAGCCCGTGGTTGAGCTTGTTGACCATGTTCGTCAGGCCGATGGAGTCGATGTCGAAGACGGCCGTCGCGTCCGGGTACGGCCCCATCTTCGGCGGGTCGCCGGTGATGAGCAAAAGGTTGCGCAGGCCGAGCGCCGCCGCGCCAAGCAGGTCGCTCATCATCCCGAGCAGATTGCGGTCGCGGCAGCAGTAGTGGAGGACTGACTCCAATCCTATCTCGCGTTCGACTAAAACCGCCGTCGCCTGCGCGCTCATGCGCGTCTGCGCGCGCGGGCCGTCGGGGATGTTGACGGCGTTGACGCCCACCTCCTTCAACAGCCTGATGCTCTCAAGCGTCTTCGTCGCGTCGCAGCCTTTGGGCGGAAGCACCTCGACGGTCGTCACGAACTCGCCGCGCGCGAGGCGGCGGCCCCAGTTCGAGCGCTCTTCGAGCGGCGTGACCGGAATCGCCTCCTCTTTAATCTCCTCGACGCGCGCGGCGGCGCCCGCGAGCTTGCCGGTGATGCCCGTGTGGCGCGGCGAGAGCGGGCGGACGGCGTCGGAGATGAGCTTGATGTGCGCGGGCGTCGTGCCGCAGCAGCCGCCGATGAAGCGGACGCCGGCCTGGATGAGTCGCTTCGCGTACTTCGCCATGTACTCGGGCGAGCACATGTAGAACTGGCGGCCCTGCACGTCGCGCGGCAGGCCCGCGTTCGGCTGCGCCGAGAGCTTCTTCGACGTGACGAGGCGCATCTTCTCGACGGCCGTCAGCACGGTGACGGGGCCGACGCCGCAGTTGAGACCGATGACATCCGCGCCCCACTCGTCGAGCCGCGCGGTGAAGACCTCGGGCGTTGTGCCGAACGAGGTGTTGCCGTCGAGCGAGATGGTCATCTGCGCGACGATGGGCAGGTCGGAGAGTTCGCGCACGGCGCGGATGGCCTGCCGCACCTCGGACACGTCGGAGAAGGTTTCAAGGACGAAGAGGTCAACGCCGCCTTCGAGCAGAGCCTCGGCCTGCTGCTTGAAGAGTTCTTTCGCCTCGTCGAAGGAGGTCGGGCCGTACGGCTCGATGCGAAGCCCGAGCGGCCCCATCGCGCCCGCGACGTAGCAATTCCCGCCCGCCGCCTCGCGCGCCAAACGCGCGGCCGTCGCGTTGATCTCGCGCAGGCGGCCGTCGAGCCCGTACTGTTGGAGCTTGTGCGCGGAGGCCGTGAACGTGTTCGTCTCGATCACCTCGGCGCCCGCGCGCACGTACTCCTCGTGCACCGCCCGCACCAAATCCGGCTGCGTCAGATTCAACTCGTCGTACGAGCGGTTGATGTAGACGCCCTTCGCGTACAACTGCGTCCCCATCGCCCCGTCGAACACGGTCACATGGTCGGTCTCGATAAGCTCTCGAAAAGAAATCATCGGAGTAGCCAGTAGCCAGTAGTCAGTAGTCAGTAGAAAAGCATTCGTTACATCGAGCCGTCCAGTCGTCAGCGTCAACGAGCGCTACTGACTACTGGCTACTGGCTACTCAAAAAAATATCCCGCGCCAAACAACGCGGGACTTCCTCACTCAGAAGTTGGCGACGCCGGAAGCGCCGAGCTGTTTAGCTGTTTATTTTACGTGGCCGCAAGTCGCCTTTAACTCACCACGTTTGTCCACGCGCTTATACGCCGCCACGCCGGGCTCTGTCAAGTTAAGGCCCTCTGACCGCTTATCACTTTTGAAGCGACTTTGCCAATATCATTAACTCCCTCGTTCTCAAAAATGATAGGCGGGCAGGTCAAACTAAATATTGACTTAACAAAGAGTCAGGCAGAAAATATTAACCATGACGAGGAGTGATTTCATCCTCGGTATTTTATGTTCGCTCATAGCTACGATTCTGTTTGAACTTACCCGCAAGGTATCCCCTCAATTTTGTATTAAATCAGTTAAAAGGTTTGGCGCGCTGTTGCTTAGAATTACTATACCTATAGTAGTTGCATTCCTTTCAGCAGTTAAAAACGGGACTACTTATGCACTATCTACAAAAGCCTCAATGGCCTTGATAACGTCGGTCATAGTTTTCTTTACCATAGCAGAATTGCCCCTATATTCAGTGTTTGCCCCGTCCCCCGATTCAAAAATACAGCCAATTGAGATGCGCAAGTCAGTTGACCGGCCTCAGGTAATCGTTTCTAAGCCCTCAATTATAATGCCTAGCTCAAAACAATCCTCTGCCCCACGTCCGAAACGCAATAAACCTCCTACGGTTGCTACACTTGATGACCATCCAACAATTGAAGGCAATCAAGTCGGTTGCGCCGTATGTCATGCATCCCCTCCTGCTAATCTTAAAAACGCACTACCGCCGACGGAATCAATTAGACTCATCGTGATTCACGCCCCAGGCCACTGGTAATTATCTGTGGATAAGTCACTGACCGCTTATTCCAAAAGTGATAAGCGGTCAGAAGACCCCCGGTCAGCAGTTTTGGCAGCGCGCGCAGTAGTACGTCGAGCGGCCCGCGTGCGTGACGCGGCGGATGGGGTCTTTACACTTGGGGCAGGGCTCGCCCTCGCGGTCGTAGACGCGCCAGCGGCCGTTGTAGCCGCCGCCGCCGAAGTAGCTGCCGTCGATGTTCTCCGGGTCAACGTTCATCGTCGAGCCGTGCGCGAGCGCCTCGCCCAACACGTCGAGGATGGCGCGGTGGAGGCGCGTGATTTGACGGCGAGGTAAGTGCGAAGCAGTTGAGAAGGGACTGACGCGCGCGAGGTGGAGCACTTCGGCGGCGTAGATGTTGCCGAGCCCCGTCACCTTCGTCTGGTCTAAGAGCACGTCCTTGAGTACGCGGTTCGTGCGCGCGAAGACGGCGGCGAGATAGCCGGGCGTGAACTCTTCTGAAAAAGGCTCGGGCGCGAGGCCGCGCAGCTCGCGCGTGTCGGCGAGGCGTTCGAGGGACACGACTTTCATCAAGCCGAAGTGGCGCTGGTCTGTGAAGGCGAGGCGTCGGCCGTCGTCCAGGCGGAAGAGCGCGTGCGTGTGTTTCGGCAAAGGCCGGCGCCCGGGGAGCAGGAGGAAGCGGCCCGTCATACGCAGGTGCGTGATGAGGACTTGGCCGTTGTCGAACTTTGAGAGGATGTGTTTGCCGCGCCGCTCGACCTTTTCGAAACGCGCGCCGCGCAGGCTGCGCGCGAACTCGCGCGGCGTATTCTCGGGCGCGAGCCCCGGGCGGATGAGCCTGGCCGCCTCGATGCGGAGGCCGTTGACGAGGCGGTCGAGCGAGCGCGCGACGAGTTCGACTTCGGGAAGTTCGGGCATGCGTTCAGTGGTGAAAATTCTCGGCGAGGCGGCAGCCTTCGTCGAGCAGCGCGTTCATCTTCTCGACGGAGGTCGCCTCGGAGTAGACGCGCAGGACGGGCTCGGTGCCGGACTGCCGGAAGAGGAGCCACGACTCGTCGCCGAAGACGAGCTTAGTGCCGTCGAGCGTCTCGACGGATTCGACGGCGTAGCTCCCGGCGGCGGCCGGAGGCCGTGTCCCGAGCCATTCGACGAGGGCGAGGCCGCGCGCGACTTCGATGTGCAGGTCGCGCCGGCCGAAGTAGAACTCGCCGAACTCGCGGTGCATCTCGCGCACCATCTCGTTCGGCGTCTTGCCCGACGCGGCGACGGCTTCGAGGAAGAGGAGCGAGTTCAGAATCCCGTCACGCTCGGGGATGTGGCCGCGGACGCCGATGCCGCCCGACTCCTCGGCGCCGATGAGAATGTCTTCGCGGAGCATGAGGTCGGCGATGTACTTGAAGCCGATGGGCGTCTCGTGAATCGGGAGGTCGTGCGCCGCGGCGATGCGCCTCAGGAGTACCGACTGCGAGAAGGTGCGGACGATACCGCCCGTCTGCTTTCGCACTCGCGCGAGGTGAAGGAGGATGAGGGGCACGACCTCGTGCATCGTCATCGTCTCGCCCAGCTCGTTGACGGCGCCGACGCGGTCGGCGTCGCCGTCCGTCGCGAGTCCGACGAGCGCGCGGCGCTCGTTCACGCGCTCCCTGAGCGGCGCGAGGTTGCGGTCGATGGGCTCGGGCGCGACGCCGCCGAAGAGTGTGTCGCGGTCGCCGCGGATGGTCTCGACGCTCAGACGGCCCCCGAGCAGAAAACTCTCGACCCAGCGTCCGCCCGAGCCGTGCATCGAGTCAACCACGACGCTGCTGTTCAGCGCGCGCACGCGTTCTAAATCGACGTAAGAAGCGACCTGCCGCCGGTAGCTCTCGACCTCCGCTTCGAGGTTCGAAGAAGTGTCGGAGTTGAGACGAGTCAACTGCGGCGGGTTCGCGTCAACCAGCGACTCGACGGCGACCGTCGTCGCGGGGGTCGCGCTCCCGCCCCACGGCGCCTTTATCTTAAAGCCGTTGAAGTTCGCGGGGTTGTGCGAGGCGGTGATGACGACGCCGCCGGCCGCGCCGCGCTCGCGCACGGCCCAGGAGACGAGCGGCGTCGGCACGTCCGCGTCGAAGAGCGAGACTTCAATCTCGTTCCCGGCCAGGACTTCGGCCGCGCGCGCGGCGAAGTGCTCGGAGAGGAAGCGCCGGTCGTAGCCGACGACGACCTTCTTATGTGAAGAAGTGCCCGCGTGCGAAGTCTCGGCGGAGTGTCGATGAAGGGAATCGGGTTCGCCGTGCTCGTGTGTCTCGTCAGGTTGCCGGTTGACGAAGTCGGCGTAAGCTTGCGCGACGCGCTCAAGGTTCTCGAAGGTGAAGCCGTCGGCGATGACGGCGCGCCAGCCGTCCGTGCCGAAGCGGATGGGCGTGGGGTGCTCGCGGCGCCCGGTCACAGCGCGCCCCCGGTCTGCGTGTAGTCCGAGAGGCTCGACTTGTCGCCGAGCACGGCGCTCGCACCGACCTGTGCGGAACGGCCGATGTGACAGCCGCGCCCCACGACCGCGTGCGACAGGTGCGCGCCCGCGCCGATGCGCGTGTGCGGCCAGACGACGGAGTTCTCCACGCGCGCCTTCTCCTCGACGTGCACGCCCTCGCCGAGGACGGAGTTGACGATCTGCGCGCCGGGCTTGATGGTGCAGTCGTCGTCGAGGAGCGAGAGTTCGTCTACCTCTGCGACCGTCGCGAGGTCGCACTCGCCGCGTCGCTTCTCCAAATTTACGCCGCGGACGCGGCCCGCCAGGATGTCGTGGTGGACTCGCAGGTAGCGCGCGGGCGCGCCGATGTCGAGCCAGTAGGCGTCGCCGGGCACGTGCGCGTAGAAACGTTCTCCCCTTTTCAAGAGTTCGGGGAAGAGGTTGTACTCGAACGAGTAGCTCTCGCCCTCGGGAATCATGTCTAAGACCTTCGGGTCGAGGATGTATGTGCCGGCGTTGATGGTGTTGACGCTGACCTCTTCGGCGCGCGGCTTCTCGGAAAAACTTGTGACGCGGCCGTCGTCTTCAGTCTCGACCACCCCGTAGACGGAAGGGTTCTCGACGGGCGCGAGGACGACCGTGGCGACCGCCTTGCGCTCGTCGTGTTGGCGGATGGCGGCGCGCAGGTCGAGGTCTGTGACGATGTCGCCGTTGAAGACGACGGTCGGCTCGCGGATGAGGTCGGCGGCGAACTTGTAGGCGCCCGCCGTGCCCAACGGCTGCGGCTCGAACGTGTAGTTGAGGCGGACGCCGAAGTCCGACCCGTCGCCGAGTCGCTCTTCAATCTTGTGCGGCTGGTAGGAGAGCGAGAGCGTCACGTCGGTGACGCCCGCCCGCTTGAGCGTGTCGAGCTGGTAGAGCAGGAACGGGCGGTTGCAGATGGGCACGACCGGCTTCGGCGTGTAGACCGTCAGCGGCCTGAGCCTCGTCCCCTTGCCGCCTGCGAGTATGAGAGCTTGCATATGAATATCGTTGGCGCGGCAGAGTCTAGCACCGCGCCGTGAAGCTTTTCAACGTGCTGCATATCGGCAGCTATTCGACACAGAGACACGGCTTTTAATTTCAAATTTGAAATTTGAAATTTCAAATTCTGGGTTGCTTGACACCCCTTCGGGCCAACGTATAATCGGTCTTTGGGCTAATCATTTATATTTCTTCAGTTGGAAATGGATGCGCGCCCGACGCGCGCGGAAGGGAAGCGAAGCAGTCATGGCCGAGAGACGTGAGGCCGTTATCATCAGCGCTGCGCGGACGCCGACGGGGAAGTTCCTGGGCTCTCTGAAGGGGTTCACGGCGCCGCAGCTCGGCGCGCTGGTCGTGCGCGAGTCGGTGCGGCGGGCGGGCGTAGCAGTCGAGGACGTGGACGAGGTCATCATGGGCTGCGTCGTACAGGCCGGTCTGGGGCAGAACCCGGCGCGGCAGGCGGCGCTGCACGGCGGTATCCCGTTCGGCGTGTCGGCCGTGACGATTAACAAGGTCTGCGGGTCGGGGCTGAAGTCCGTGATGATGGCCGCGCAGGGCATACAGTTGGGCGACTCTGAAATAGTAGTCGCGGGCGGGATGGAGTCGATGTCGAACGCGCCGTACCTTCTGAAGCAGGCGCGCGAGGGCTTGCGCATGGGCGACGGCAAGCTCGTCGATTCGATGATCAACGACGGGCTCTGGTGCGCGTTCGAGAACTACCACATGGGCAACACCGGCGAGGTCGTCGCCGAGCGCTACGGCGTGACGCGCGAGGAGCAGGACGAGTACGCGCTCAACTCGCACCGCAAGGCCGCGGCGGCGATTAAGGCGGGCAAGTTCAAGGACGAAATCCTGCCCGTCGAGATTCCGCAGAAGAAGGGCGCGGCCCTTCTGTTCGACATCGACGAATCCGTTCGGGAAGACACTTCGCTCGAAGCGCTGGCGAAGCTGCGCCCCGCCTTCAAGGAGGGCGGCACCGTCACGGCCGGTAACGCGCCGGGCGTCAACGACGGCGCGTCGGCGCTGGTCGTCACGTCGGAAGAGAGGGCGCGCGCGTTGGGCGTCGAGCCGTTGGCGCGCATCGCCGCGCAGGCCACGTCGGGCATCCAGCCGGAGCTGGTGATGATGGCGCCGGTCGAGGCCATCAGGAAGGTCGTGCGCAAGGCCGGCTGGTCGCTCAACGAGGTGGACTTGATTGAGCTGAACGAAGCCTTTTCGGTGCAGGCCATCGCCATCATGCGAGAGCTTGAGCTAGACCCGTCGAAGGTCAACGTCAACGGCGGCGCGGTCGCGCTCGGCCACGCCATCGGGCAGTCGGGCTCGCGCCTTCTGACGACGATGCTCTACGAGATGCAGCGCAGGGACGCGCGGCGCGGACTGGCCGCGCTCTGCCTCGGCGGCGGCAACGCCGTGGCGCTGGCCGTCGAGCGCTAAAGTCATGCGAGAGAAACGGAGTCCCCAATGACCCCCAAAGACCACAACAAGGTCATCGGCATCATGCACCTCATCTGGGGCGGCTTCAACACCCTGGTGACGCTCATCATTTTCCCTGTCATCATCGCCATGATAGGGCCGCTGTTGCGGAATGATCCGAACGCGCCGCCGGAGCTGGTCGCCTTCTTCACCGTCATCATGGTGGCGGCGCTCGTCTTCTCACTGCTCTTCAGCCTGCCGCCGCTGCTGGCGGGCTACGCGACGCTCAAGCGCAAGCGCTGGGCGAAGGTGATGAGCATCGTCGCGGCGTGCGTCGAGGCGCTCAGCATGCCCTTCGGGACGGCGCTGTGCGTCTATACGCTTTGGTTTCACTTCGGGCCGGGGAAGGACTTCCACGGCGGCGGCGGCTACGACGCGCCGCCCGCGCCCGACTGGCGCGGGTCTCTGCGCGAAGGAAGCAGCGCCTACGATTGGGAGACTCAGCGTGCCGCGCAGGAGAGCCGCCCGCGCGACTACACGCCGCCGCGGCAGCCGCCCGACTGGCGCGGATAGAAATTTATGTTTGAGGTCGAACTGTGTCTGAACTGATCGGAGTCGTCGGCGCGGGGACGATGGGCAACGGCATCGCGCAAGTGGCGGCGCGCGCCGGGTACGAGGTCGTCCTGCGCGACGTGTCGGAGGAGTTCCTCGAACGCGGGATGAAGGCGATTGACAGGAGCCTCCAGCGCGACGTGGACAAGGAGCGTTTGAAGGAGGAGGAGAAGCGGTCAATCGTCGGGAGGATTCGGACGACGACCGCGCTCTCCGACCTCGCGGGCGCGGGCTTCGTCGTCGAGGCCATCTACGAGAATCTCGAAGCCAAGCAGTCGGTCTTCCGCGAGCTGGACGAGACCTGCGGCGCCGACGCGATACTCGCCTCGAACACTTCGTCAATCTCCATCACGAAGCTCGGGGCGGCCACGCGCAGGCCCGAGAAGGTCATCGGGATGCACTTCATGAACCCCGTCCCGGTCATGAAGCTGGTCGAGGTCATTCGCGGCATCGCCACCTCGGACGAGACCTGGGCGCGCACGCGCGAGCTGACGGAGAAGATGGGGAAGACGGCGCTCGAATGCAACGACTCGCCGGGCTTCGTCTCGAACCGCGTGCTGATGCCGATGATTAACGAGGCCGTCTTCGCCTTGTACGAAGGCGTCGCCACGCGCGAGTCCATCGACGGCATCATGAAGCTCGGCATGAACCACCCGATGGGGCCGCTGACGCTCGCAGACTTCATCGGGCTGGACGTGTGCCTCGCCATCCTCAACGTGCTGCACACGGAGCTGGGCGACCCGAAGTACCGGCCGTGCCCGCTGCTCCGGAAGTACGTGGATGCGGGCTGGCTTGGGCGCAAGAGCGGGCGCGGCTTCTACGAGTATTAAGGACGGACGGCGGCGCGCGCGGGGTCACACGAGACTTCCGCGCGCGTTGTCTGTGAAGGCCATGTCGAACGTACGCGGGAAAATCTTCTGCCAGCGCTGCAAGTCGCCCAACGAGCTTGGCGAGGACTCGTGCGGCCAGTGCGGGACGCGCCTGATGCTTTTGGTCGAGCCCTCGGGCGCGCGCTTCGAGAGCCGCGGCACGGGCGGCTCGATGGAGGAGCACCTCTTAGAGCGCGTCACCGCCATTGAGACCCACATCTCGCGCGTCATCGACAAGCTGGAGAAGATGGCCGAGCTGATGCTCAAACAGTCGCGCTCGGCCTTCTTCGACCACGAGCTTCTGGACACGCTCATCACGGTGCTCGGCGAGTCGGGCGCCCTCAACCGGCAGCGCCTCGCGGAGCTGTGGCGCGAGCGTCGGAAGAAGGAGACCGGCGAGCCCGAGGCGGAAGCCGAGACGGAAGAACGTTCGCGCTTCGACGGGCTGATTAAGGTCGTGCTCGAAGATTACGAGGGGGACGCGCGCGCAGAGTTCAAGCGGATAGTCCGCGAGAGTTTCGGCGAGATGGAGAAGGGGCGGGACGCTGCCGGCCTCCGCCGGCTCGAACGCGCCGCGGCGCTCGCGCCCGGGAACGCGCCGCTCAACCACTTCATCGGCGTGCAGCTTTATCGTCAGGGGCGGACGGCGCCCGCGCGCGACTACCTTGAGCGCGCCTTCGCCGTCGATAGGGAGAACGGCTGGCTCAGCCTGCTGCTCGGGCTGATCTACGGAGACGAAGGCAAGGCGGAGCGCGCGCGGCAGTTGTTGAAAGACTCCGTCATCCTCGGCGGCCCGAACTTCGCCGCACACTACGCGCTCGGGCGCCTGGCGGCGGCCGAGTCGAACTGGAAGGTCGCGCTCTCC